>NZ_JBGOOM010000002.1:143654-343622 GCF_041439575.1 Vibrio sp. 5S239
TCGCTCGACGCAACCAGATCGATGGTCGGTTTGCTGATACCCGTATCAACCTCGTAACCACCGTCTTTGTTGTCTCCGCTGGTTTCGGTCGTCGCCGTGAACGGGTTGCCCGCTTCATCGGTGCCACTCACGCTCGCCACGATGGTGCTGTCCGCATCCGCAACTAACTCGCTGCCCGGTACATTGATGCTGTAAGTGCCATCCGCTTTCACCGTGCCTGTGTAATCGGTTGAGTTGCCGTTCACCGTCAACGTCACCGTATCACCTTCTTTCGCGTCGCCACCCACGGTACCCGTAATGGTCACGTCACCAGCCGCTTCCGCTGCGTTCACGATGTCGTCGCCTGCGATATCATCATCGATTGTGATGGTCGCCGCCGCGTCGGTATCGATGGTCACTGCGAGTGCGTCTGATGTGTCGCTATTACCCGCATCGTCCGTCGCTTTCACCGTGATGCTGTTCGCACCTTCTGTCAGCTGACCGTCTGTCGCCGTGAAGGTCCACACGCCCTCAACTTTAACCGCTTCACCCAGCAAGGTCGTGCCGTTGAACACTTCCACTTTCTCAACATCATCATCGATGTTGCCGAACGTGAAGGTTGGCGTCGTATCGTTGGTCAGGTTGTCTGTGTCGCTGCCGTGAGCGTCTTCTTTGCCGCTGTCGCTCGACGCAACCAGATCGATGGTCGGTTTGCTGATACCCGTATCAACCTCGTGAGTAGATATCACTTTACTTTGTACTGAATTGCCTACGCTATCGGTTGATGTGACCACAACTTCAAATTCGGCATCTTGCGTCAGATCGCTGCCCGCCACATCCACTGTCCAGTTGCCATCGCCATCCACGGTGGTGGTGTACTCGGTACCATTGATGGTCATGGTCACAACATCGCCTTCGCTGATGTCACCACCTTTCGCCGTACCGCTAACCGTGATGGTTTGTCCGCTTTCGGCTTTGTTAATCACGTCATCGGCTGTGATGTCATCAACCGTCACGCTGCCTTTGTCGGCTTCAAGATCGACCGTATGCGTTGAAACAGTCGTGGCCGTATATGGGTTTCCTGCGTCATCAATACCAGAAACCGATGCATTAAATTGGGTATCGTTGGCAAGATCTTGACCTGAAACCTCTACAAACCAAGTTTTGTCGGCTAGAACAGTGGTTGTGTACGTATTTCCATTGATATCGAGAGTAACTGTATCTCCCGGTCCAGCATCAAAGCCAACTCGGCCAGATACGAACACATTCCCTTGGCTTTCTTCCGCGTTAATCGTGTCATCCGCGGTGATGCGATCAACTCGGATCACTGCGGTGGCAGATGTATCAGTGAAATATTTCTCGGTAGATTCAGCATCACCCACTTGGCCAATGTCGTTTACGACGGATACAGAGGCATCAATAATCGTATCGCTATCTGCAACTAAGTCTGAGCCATTAACCTCGATCTCAAATAAACCTGTATCCGGATTGACAACTCCTGTGTATTGGTTGCCATTGATAACCAAGCTTACAGTACCCAATGAGAATTCATCACCGGTCACAGAGCCAGTGATAGTGATAGCCGCCTGAGATTCACTTGAATTAATTATTGAATCATCGGTAACTGGATCGACATTGAGGTTGACGATTAGCGGAGTATCATTATAGCTATGCTCAGAGATCCCCGTAGAGTTACTGCTGTTACCCGCAATGTCTGTTGATTCGACAGTGACATTAAAATATGTATCTAAAGCAAGATCTTCGCCGCTCACATCAAGTTGCCAACCGCCATCTTCATTGACCGTCGTTGTGTACTCGTTACCATTGATTGTCGCAGTGACACTGTCACCAGACTCAATATCACCACCAGTAGCACGGCCCGTCACAGCAATAGTTTGACCTTGTTCGGTGACCGTAACGACATCATCGGCTGTGATGTTATCAACTGTGACGGTTCCTTGGTCTGCTTGAGTATCGAGTGTGAACGTCAACTCACTTGAGCCAGAGGTGTTACCGGCTGCATCGGTTTGACGTACCGTGATGGTGTTGGCCCCTTCGTTTGGCGTGGGCGCTTGCGTGGTCCATTCCCCGTCAACCAAGTATTCAACGATGGCGCCATCTTCAGTGCCAGAAACAGTAAAGCTGCCATCGTTGGTCAGGAAGTCATCTGCCAACGTGCCACTGTCGGTATCAAGGGCAATTTGCGGCGCGTCTGGCGCTGTGGAATCGAGAGTGAACGTCAGCTCGCTGCTGCCTGATGTATTACCCGCTGCGTCGGTTTGACGAACGGTGATCGTGTTGTCACCTTCCGTTGGTACTGGTGCGGTTGTCGTCCAGTTTCCGTCAACGAGGTATTCTACTGTCGCACCCTCTTCTGTGTCGCCGACTGTGAAGCTGCCGTCGTTGGTTAAGAAGTCATCCGCCGCTGAGCCAGAGTCCGTATCAAGTGTCAGTGTTGGCGCAGCGGGTGCTGTGGTATCAAGAGTGAACGTCAGCTCGCTGCTGCCTGATGTATTACCCGCTGCGTCGGTTTGACGAACGGTGATCGTGTTGTCACCTTCAGTTGGTACTGGTGCGGTTGTCGTCCAGTTTCCGTCAACGAGGTATTCTGCTGTCGCACCCTCTTCTGTGCCGCCGACTGTGAAGCTGCCGTCATTGGTTAAGAGGTCATCCGCCGCTGAGCCAGAGTCCGTATCAAGTGTCAGTGTTGGCGCATCTGGAGCTGTTGTATCACCGATGGTCTCGTTGTCTGTGCCTAGGCGTTGGTCAATCGAACGAAAGGCATCTAGCAGACTCAAGCTTTGAGTACGAGACATACCCAACGCTTCAAAGCCCGTTGTTACAAATTCGGTACCTGGGGTAGTTTCTTGACCATTTCGCTCAATGGTTGCACTGATACTTATACTCGAACCATTTTGACCAGCTTCAGTCGCAAACTCTTCGCCTAATTCGGTCGGGTCTTGACCTTCCTCTAAAGCCGCAAAGATATTTGCGATGTCTTGTTCAAGTTCAACTTCGCTGCCGTCTTCAGGTGAAAATCGTTTTATTGATATCTGAGATTCATTTGGGGACTCAAGAATTACGTCCCCTGGTTGCAGAGACTCACCATCTTGTAGGACTCGAATCGTACCATCGAGTGAGATAACAATGCGCTGACCAAGTGCAAGTAAACTAACCAAATTCAATACTGTCACGTCCATATAATCCCCTAAAACCCACTTTTCATTAGCAACGTCAAACTTATGACATCTTATTTATAATATTAGTTAAAATATAACACTTAACAACGTATAATTCCTAGTTATGAATCTAGTATTTATCAAGCTAAGTGACAAGGTAATGACAGTGGTCACATCACACAATAATCAAAGTGCTCATATCAACGATATAAGCTATTGTGTTTACGCTAAATAATAGGTTTAAATACATAAGATTAATGCTCTCGATAACACCATAAAATGCGCATTAATCTGTTAACATTTTTACAACTATTTACGTTCACTAGGTTAGCGAGCGTGGTTTTTTTGGCGGTTCACCTAAAATTCATATATAACGACAGAAATTGAAGATTTAGGTGTTGGCTTAATTGTGGGGAGATGTAAATTGAATTGGGTTCAAAAAACAACATTGGGGTTAGCTATAAGTTTGAGCTTACCTGCGGCGGCGCAAACCTTAGAACAAGCCGTTGCGTTTACTCTAGAAGGTAATCCTGAAATTAAAAGTGCGTATAACGAATACGTGAGTAAACGTTACCTAAATGATGCTTCCGGTGGTGCTTACCGGCCGAGCATAGATTTGGATGGTGGAATTGGCTATGAGCATACGGATCTCGTCACTAACCAGAACACGACAGATCTGACTCGAAAGGAAGCGACGATTACTTTGACTCAGTTAATTTGGGATGGCGCAAATACTTCCAACGATATTGATCGTACCGCGGCTGATGCAGAATCTGTTCGTTACCAATTACTCTCTAACGCCCAAGATATCGCTCTAGAGGTAACAAAAATATACCTTGATGCTGTGAAAGCTTATGAAGTACTCACCCTTTCTGAAAACAACCTAGCAACACACAAGGATATCTACAGCGATATTAAAAAACGTGTCGAATCAGGTATTGGTTCTACAGCAGATATGTCCCAAGTAGAAGCTCGTATTGCTAAAGCTCATGGTAATTTACTCGCAGCGCAAAACAATTTGTTTGATACACATACTCAATTTAAGCGTATTGTTGGACAGTCACCTTTAGGTTTAGTGTTTCCGCGAGCGGACGCTGGAGCAATTCCTTACACCGTAGATGGCGCTCTTGCGAAAGCTTTTAACCAACACCCTGTAATCAAAATTGCACAAGCCGATGTGGACTCAGCTAAGTTCCAATATAAACAGTCTAAAAGCTCAAATTACCCGACCGTTTCTTTTGAAGCAGCTCAAACCTGGCGTGACGATGCTGGCGGTAATGAAGGTAGCAGCGATGAGTTTTCTGCTATGGTTCGTTTAAGGTACAACCTGTATAACGGTGGTTCAGACCAAGACCGTGCAGAAAGTGCAGCTTACCAACTCAACAAGGCCAAAGACCTTCGCGAGAGCACTTACCGTAATGTAGAAGAGAGTTTACGCCTCTCGTGGAGCGCTCTGGATTTAACCGTACAACAAAAAGAGTTCTTATCAGACCACGTAGACTCAGCATCAGATACGGTTATCTCTTACGAGAAGCAATACCGCATCGGTAAACGAACACTTCTGGATTTACTTAACACTGAGAATGAACTCTTTGAAGCTCGTAAAGGTTATTTAGATGCCAAGTATGATGAACAATATGCTAAATATCGGGTCATGAACGCGACCGGTAATTTGCTGACAGGTTTACGTGTCGATATCCCTCAAGAATGGAATGAAAAGGTAGAATATTAATGAAGCTACTAAAAGCTGTATTTCCGCTCTGTCTATTTGTTGCTTCTGCCAACATTTTAGCTGACACAAACGATGAAGAATTCGAATATCGAACGCTCCCAGAGAGCGTGCAAAGTTACGATCTAGAAGACGATGACAACGATGGTGTTATCAACGCCCGTGATTTATGTATTGATACACAAATTGGCGCAGAGATAGATAATGATGGCTGTGGCTCTTATTTCGAGTCTACGGAGGAGAAAGAACTTCATATATTATTTGCCAACAACTCAACAGAAATTAATCCTGTTTTTCTTGGCCAAATCCGTCAAATGGCAGCGTTTTTAAAACGCTATGAAAGTACCACTATTCGCCTTCAAGGTTACGCCAGCAAAGTCGGAAATTCGGCTCATAACTTAGATCTATCTAAAAAACGAGCATCAAACGTAAGACGAGCTCTAATTAGCAACGGTATTCAACCATCTAGAGTGACTATTATTGGTTATGGGGATACCGTTTTCGATAGCGAGGGGACCAAAATCAGCCACGCATTAAACCGAAAAGTAGTTGCTTCCGTTGCTGGATTTAAAGGTAATATTAAAGAAGAATGGCATATCTTCACAAAACTTGGAAGGTAGTCACAACCCGCGGTATCTAAGCTGAAACGTTATATAAGTAACGTTTCAGCTTTCTTATAATTCCTTGAACAGCATGTACCTAAGCCTTCTATAATGTTAATCTTGCCACGTTATCAACATAGAGAATTAATCCATGAGCAAACTAACAGCTGATACTCAAGCAAACCTAGAACTTTTCGTTTCAGAAACACAAGAGACAAAACTTGTATGGGGCCTTCGCAATGAAGAAGGTTGGCTAGCATGTGACTCAACTGAATTCGAAACTAGCGAAGTTATGCCATTTTGGTCATCAAAAGAAGATGCCCTCGCTCATAACGTAGAAGAGTGGGCCGACTTTGAAGTACTAGAAATTCCACTTGATATTTTTGTGGAAGATTGGTTACTGACTCTTGCTGAAGATGGTGTTCTTGTTGGTACTAACTGGAATGCAAGCTTAGAAGGTAAAGAACTAGAGCCTTCGGACCTAGCGAAATTATACATCTAATTTTCATTATAGGCCGTACGAGTGCGTACGGCCTATTTATCTTCAATAGATATCAACAAGTTAGAGACTTACCTCGCATAGTCCCTCACCGACACCCCTTAAAAATTGAAGCAACATCAAACTAATTATAGAATATCGTTCTTTATTTGATTGATAGTTCATTGTGATACACTCCACTTTCATTGCCTTGCTGCTTTTCATTAGCTTTTATTCTTATAGCCAAATATCAACAGCAGATGAACTACATGATTCATCAATCCCCTCCTCCAATCTACATGAGACTCCCAATGCCGATTGGAATGCGCTTTATCTATCGACTCTGAAACACTCACCCGCACGTGCATTGAATATGCTCCAAACGCGCTACACTAACCTAAGTCATTTTGGAGATAAGCTCTACATATCATCCCTGTTATATCAATATATGATGCACAGAGGTCAGCCATTTTATGGTATGGACAACAAAGATAAGGAATATCAAGCCATTGAAGAAGCGTTTATTTTGGCTCTTACAAAGGATGCTCAAGGAGAAAATGAGCAAGCTCAAAAGATTTTTTTAACCTTACTGACGAAAATGCAGTCATGGAACGACCAAACTGGCCGTGCGCTATTGAAGTATCAGTTATGTCGTTCGTTAAACGAGCAAGCTAAGTATCATCAAGCAAACTACTATTGCTCAGCACTTAAAAATGCTTTGGAGCAGATAGAAGACCCTGTACTCCCTAAGTTCACTACTTATCGCGTAATCGCCAATAATCACCATTTCCGTAGTGATTATCAAGCTGCGTTAAATACCTACCTATCTTTGATCAATGTGTTTCCACAAGGGCATGATATTTCAGGAATCTATAACGATGTTGGTAATTTACTTAAAGAGCTAAAGCAATACGAAAAGTCGGCGCAGTACTTAGAGGAAGCGTTGACTCTCAGAGCTAATGCTTCTGATTTGATGAGAGCTCAAGTTCATCACAGCCTAGCTGACCTATACCTAAACCAAAGAAAAAACAGTTTAGCAATCGACCATTTTATAAAAGCAAAAACACTATTGGTTGCATCTTCTCATAACTACGGCATCGCTATGGCAAACTTAGGTTTAGGAAAAGCCTATACCCAAGCAAAAGAATATGATTTAGCCCAAAGCTACCTAGTCGAGTCTCTTTCAGCATCCAATGAACTCAATAATGATGTCATTCGAATTAATGCTTACCTTACAATAAGTGACATGTTCGAAGAACAACAACTAACAACAGAAGCACTTAATTATGCTCAACAAGCGCTAGAATTAGCCGAACAAGTCACAAGGCCCAAATATATTGCTCAAGCACTTCTTCAACTATCTGATATTGAGCAAACCCTCGAAGATTACAAACAGGCTTTCTATTTGTACCAACGATACACGGCTATAGAAATGGAAGCGCGAAACACAGACATCAGGTTAGCTTTTGAAGCGCTCGATCTTACTCACGCCAGATACGATCAAGAATTAAAACACTCACTCTTAACAAATCAAACAAGACAAGACCGACTTTATATTGAAAAAATGGAACATCAACGGCGAGTGTACAATATCATTGTAATGGTGTTGCTATGCACAACAATCTTAACCATGTTAGTAAATAGAGCAATTCGAGCGAAGGCTACTATTGATGGCATGACAAAATCATACAACCGCACCGAGATAATACGCAGAATTAAGCAAATTAAACGTTGCCAAAGAACAAATAGGCAACATGTTCTTATTTTGCTCGACCTAGATAAGTTTAAGCAGATTAATGATGAATATGGTCACCCAACAGGTGACAGAGCACTCGTTTATGTGGGTAATCAAATAAGAAAGCATTTAGTAAAAGGTGAGTTATTTGGCCGCTTGGGCGGCGAAGAATTTCTTGTCATGCTGACCGACATCAAGCCTTCTGAGGTGCGTGAACGTGTAGAAGAACTGCATTATGCAATATCAAACAGTATCTTTCTGTCAGAAAGCAAAAAGCCACTTAATGTAACCGCGAGTTTTGCGTATCTAGCAACCTCAAACGCACTAAGTGACTTTGATGAGCTCTACTCTGTTCTTGACCAAGCGTTGTATCAAGCAAAGAGTAATGGTCGAAACTGTATCATTGATGCTTATAGCGAACCGATTGATCTACCTGAAGCTATTTATACTCCGTCTGTTTACGAACCAACTCAACCATAATGCTTTCACGGTCAGCTAAGTAGTCGTTAAGGCCAACTTTACGCAGTTCACACGCAGGACAATCGCCACAGCCATCACCGATAATACCGTTGTAGCAAGTCAGGGTTTTGTTACGAACAAGATCAAGTGCAGAATACTGGTCGGCCATCGCCCATGTTTCAGCTTTATTCAGCCACATTAATGGAGTTTTGATATCAAGCTTCTTGTCCATACCTTGTACAAGTGCCGAGTTCATCGCCTTCACAAAGTCATTACGGCAATCAGGGTAACCAGAAAAGTCTGTTTCACACACACCTGTAATCACGGTTTCAGCACCGATTTGGTAAGCGTAAATGCCCGCTAGAGTTAGGAATAGAATATTACGACCAGGAACGAATGAATTCGGCAGCCCATTCTCTTGCAGCTCATGAGACACAGGAATATCGTCACGAGTCAGAGAGCTGATAGCCAGTTCATTCAACAAAGTCACATCCATCACTTTGTGCGCTTTTACACCAAGCTCTTTCGACAATGACTCAGCAACTTCAATCTCGAGTCTATGACGCTGACCATAATCAAACGTAATAGCATGAACTTCATCATACTCTTTTAATGCCTGAACAAGACACGTTGTTGAGTCTTGACCACCACTGAATACTACCACTGCTTTTTTCATCTTAAATCCTTACGAGAACCTTCTACTAGCGACTTATCTTGCCCAGTAAAAATACAACCTACGCGATGCTCAAATATTTGTGAGTTTGTATTGATAAGCGCCAATTGCGCTCAATGCAGGTATCAATACAAAGCTGAGTAGCGCGGTCTTTTTGACTGATTGGTTGCAGAGCGATAACAGTGTCGCTAGCAACCGCAGCTCGATCCAATAAACCGTCAAGTTGTTCGATGTCTTTGCTTGTGCCTACTGGATGCTTAATTTCGTTAGCGCGTTGTAAAGCGCTATCTAAAATTTCCAGTTTCGCCTTCATTGCCACTTTTGGTGACACCGTAACCCAAGTGTCCGATGTAGCTTTAACTTCTGATGTTCCGCTAGTCTCAATCTGACAGCGACAACCGTGCTGCTCAAATGCTTCAGTAAGAGGAACAAGATCATAAATGCATGGCTCACCACCAGTAATCACAATGTGCTTAGCAGTGTAACCTTGCTTGATATATTCATTCACAATTCCTTGAGCATCAATTGCTGACCAAGTTGGTGAATCCTCTGTTTTAACCATGATGTTACCAAGACTAGTTTCATCTTTAGGTAATGCGTCCCAAGTCTGTTTGGTATCGCACCAAGAACAGCCTACAGGACAAACTTGCAGACGAACAAAAACAGCGGGAACGCCAGTAAACATGCCCTCACCCTGGATGGTTTCAAACATTTCATTAATCTTGTACAACTTTCCCTCTGCTTTATTATTTGATGAAATTAATCAACCGCAGACCTTAAAGCACTTACTCGTTTTGGTCAAACAAATGAATAGCGATAAATGAGTTGCTCAAACCCCTAGCCTGAAGTTTCAAGTTCCCTTATCCTTTCGTTCATTAGGTTTCGTTAAGCTTTAATTTTTAGTAAGGAACAACATGTACAAACTAATTGCTCTTGATATGGATGGGACACTACTCAACAGTAAAAAAGTAATTTCTCAAGAGAACAAAGACGCGATTGCCAAAGCTCGTGCTACCGGTGTGAAAGTCGTTCTGGCTTCTGGTCGCCCTTTAGAAGGCATGCAGAGTAAGTTAGATGAACTTTCAATCAATGGCGACGATGACTTTGTGCTCTTCTACAATGGCTGTATGGTTCAGAACGTTTCGACAAAAGAGCTCATCCATAGCGAGATCAGTAATGGTAAAGCAGCGAAAGAGGTCGCGGTATTGGCTGAACAACTTGGTGGCTATGTTCATGCTTTCAGCAAGGTTCATGGTTTGATTACTCCAGAGAATAATGAGTACACAAGTATTGAAGCGCGTATTAACGGCTTAGACATAACCGAACTCGACTTCTCTCAACTGGAAGACGATCATGAAATTATAAAAACTATGATTGTAGCTGAACCAACGAAATTGACTGAAATCATAAGCAATTTACCTCAGCAGCTTAAGAATCAGTTCACTATCGTGCAAAGTGCCCCCTTCTTCTTAGAATTTCTTAACCCGAACTCAAACAAAGGTGTCGGTATCGAAGCCATTGCTAAGCACTTGGGTATTGCAGCAGAAGAAGTGATCTGTATGGGTGATGCAGAGAACGATCATCACATGCTTAATTTTGCTGGCCTTGGCATTGCAATGGACAACGCAATGGAGGAGACCAAGAAGTTAGCTGACTACATAACATCAAGCAATGACGACCACGGTGTAGCCGTCGCGATTGAAAAATTTATCTTCAACTCGTAAACGTTAGATAAACCCTTAGGCTTTATCTATCTCGCCCTAAAATATCTTGAGATAAAGAAGGCTGTGCAGTGCACAGCCTTCTTTTATTTAACAAGAGTGGTTTAACTATTTCCGAGCCCAAGGCAGACGAAACGCGACTACACCAAATAAAATCAAGATTGGAAAACGTAACGTCTCAACAATAAAAGAAGCGATACCACTAAAAGAGACAAAGCTCCCCGCCCAACTGATCAGCAAATTACCAGCAAGTAGCATCACAATGACCCCAATCACGACCTTAAATGAGAACTGACCGACCAAAGGTTTTGAGTCTATTAATGTTACAAGGCAAGCAATTGTCATCAAAATCGCCACCCAGAATGAGAATGTTGGTAATGGCCAGATAACCGTAAGTACGATTGATAACAGGCACAAGCCCCACCAAACACCTTTAGAGCTCAATAACACACTAATATCAACATCAGGTTTCGCGTCTAATCTCACAATATGCCACGTTGTTAAGGCTCCCAATACGCCGCCAATCAAAACATCACTAAAGAAAGCACTGCCTGAATAAGACTTAAACAGCATTATCCAAAGTAGACCAACGACCACAATCACTATCGACTTTTGTTCAAACAAACACTTTAGTTTCCAAAATACTAATAAGCTTAAACTGACCCATAGGGCAGCTAACAAACTTGGAAAACTATACCCACTGCTCAGCACCAGTTTCAATGTTGGTAAATAGGCGTGCGGAGGTGGAAAACCAAAGCCTTGGTGCGCAATTAAAGTAAGCAGTGTTACTGATATCAACGTGAAACCAAACTTCAACGCAAAATTACGGCCAAAATACCAAGCTATCAACGGCAGGATAATGATGAAAACCCAGGGCTTTGCGAGTAAGTCAGTCAAAAGTGCCGTACTAGAAAACACACTCGGCAAATTATCGAACATGTTTTGAAGTGAAACAATCCAGTTCAGTTCAACTTGGTGAACTTTCGGCGCAGCGCCCACTAGCTCAGTCACATAAGTCACTGGCTGCTCCTTCGCGGAAAGAAACAGCTCGTTAATCTCAGACCACTGTTCTGGGTAACGGTATTGGTTTGCTTCCAACTCATTAGGAGGAAGCAACATCGCTCTGCTAACCTCGACTCCATAGTGAGGAGCAAACCAGACAGGAAGTTCAAAGCCACCTAGCTCATTTTGAGCTCGATAACTGACCACTTCAGAATCAGAGACGCAGTCAAACACAACGGCGCTATCGGTGTAACCCAGCACATCACCAACAGTAACGGACAAACCGGCCTCTTCCCAAGTTTCACGTTGCGCTGCGATAGCTGGAGGCTCACCAGAAACAACAGTGCCACCCGGCAGAGATAATCGCCCTGTGATCAGTTCATCAACCAACACGATTTGGTTATCAGCACGCACTACACACAAGGCACCCGCGACATGATCAGGCAAGGTGTTGCTAGCCCAAGCGGAAGTAGTACTCAAAAGAGAAAAAATAAGAACTAATAAATATCGAATAACCAACAAATTTACCTAAAAATAAAAGCTGAAAATACAGAATACTCTAGTGTAATCCTACACAACGAAGACTGCTGTCTATGTTTCGTGCAAAGACTTTCTCATCCATTGAATATGAGGAGTGAACCCCATTTTTTGATAGAAATCCTTGGCAGGTGAATTAAAATCCCAAACCTCGACAAAAACCTGCGTCACGCCATAGTCCTCAAAAGTCGACTCAACACGACTAAACAGCATTTTCGCCACCTTCAGTTTACGATATTCCGGCAAAACAAAAAGCTCGTCGACACTGCCCATCTGTACCGGTTTACTCACAGTTGAGATAAGCTCACAAAAATGCCCCGAGATAAAACCAATAATCAGTCCCCCTTTTAATGCCACGTACACCAAGCACTCAGGGTTATCCAAATATCGTGCGATACTCTTTTCCTGCTCTATTTCTTCAGCCGTTTTAAAATGCTCAGGACATGCAATATGATGATGTTGGTGAAGATCAAACATCAACTCATTAAGTTGCTCTAGATCGGTGTGCTTTGCTGCCCTTAGGGTGACATTCATGACGAGTACGCTTCTCAAACCAAATTAGTATTTAAATTAAGTCTAGTTTACTTGCAGTCAGTATCTATACAAGTAATTGAATTAATTCATTGTTTGAACGGCACGTTTAGATACAAAAATGGCCACATTATTGTGACCATAAGTTGATATTTTGATTCAAACCTATTTGCCTAACTTCTTAGCAATTTCAGTTAAGCTGGTAGGATCGTCAATCGTCGAAGGCACCACATATTGTTCACCTTCTGCAATTTGTCGGATGGTTCTGCGTAAGATCTTGCCTGAGCGTGTCTTAGGTAGTCTCTCAACAACCAAGGCTTGCTTAAAACAGGCGACCGCGCCAATCTCATTGCGAACCTTGCCAACCAACTCCGCTTGTAACTCAATACCATCGACTTTGGCGCCATCTTTCAGCACAACTAAACCCAGAGGTAGCTGCCCTTTTAAGTCATCGTGAATACCGACTACCGCGCATTCTGCAACGGCTGGGTGACCTCCAACGATCTCTTCCATTTCTCCTGTCGACAGACGATGCCCCGCCACGTTTATCACATCATCAATACGCCCCATGATAAATAGGTAACCATCTTCATCGAGATAACCACCATCACCCGAAACGTAATAGCCTGGGAATTGGCTCAGATAGCCAGATTCAAATCGATCATGATTACGCCAAACCGTTGGCAGACAACCGGGTGGTAGTGGACGTTTAAGGGCCACAAAACCTTGTTGATTAGGCTGAGCTACTTCACCGAGTTCATTGAGAATCTCCACTTGGTAACCCGGAACAGGTTTAGTGGAAGAGCCCGCTTTCACTGGTAAAGATTCTAACCCTGTTGGATTGGCGGAAATGGCCCAGCCTGTTTCTGTTTGCCACCAATGATCGATAACTGGTTTATTGGTATGAGACTCAACCCAGTCCAATGTTGGCGGGTCTAAACGCTCTCCCGCCATAAAAATCGACTTGAGCGATGATAAGTCATACTTGGTGAGCAACTCGCCTTTTGGATCTTCTTTCTTAATGGCTCTAAATGCCGTTGGAGCAGAAAACAATACATCGACTTTGTATTCTTCACACACTCGCCAAAATGCGCCGGGATCTGGCGTTCGTACGGGCTTGCCTTCAAACAGAATCGTGGTACAGCCATGAATCAGTGGTGCGTACACAATATAAGAATGCCCAACCACCCAACCCACATCAGAAGCCGCCCAAAACACACCATCTTGCGGCATATCGTAGATAGTGCTCATCGAGTATTTCATCGCGACCGCGTGACCGCCATTATCGCGGACAACCCCTTTCGGCTTCCCTGTCGTACCCGAGGTATAGAGGATATATAACGGGTCGGTTGCCAAAACAGGCACACACTCATGAGGCTCAATACCAGCCACCGCTTGTTGCCAATGCAAATCACGCTCTTTGTTTAACTCAGCAAGGCATTGCTCTCTTTGAAAAACTACGACTTTTTCAGGCTTCCAACGGCTATCCATGATCGCGCGGTCAACCATCGGTTTATAAGGTAGAACCTTGTTGATTTCGATACCACATGAGGCGGTGATCAAGACTTTGGGTTCGGCATCTTCAATTCGAACCGCAAGCTCATGCGGAGCAAATCCGCCGAACACCACAGAGTGCACTGCGCCTAGTCGTGCACAGGCTAGCATTGCCATTGCCGCTTCAGGAATCATTGGCATGTAGATAACCACACGATCTCCTTTGATTACACCCTGTTGAGCCAACATACCCGCTGTCTTAGCCACTTGTTCACGAAGCTCATTGTAGGTGTAAGACGACTTGATACCCGTGACTGGCGAATCATAGATCAGCGCGACCTTATCACCACGGCCATTTTTACAATGATAATCCAACGCCAACCAACAAGTATTCATCACCCCATCAGGAAACCAGCGTTCAATACCGTTATCGTCCGTTTGTAATATCGTTTCTGGAGACTCAAACCAATCAATGGCTTGTGATTGTGTTTCCCAAAATGAATTTGGGTCTTCCCTCGCCCATTGATACTCGGTGATGTAATCGGTTTTTCTGTTCATTCGATTCGTAGCAGACATAGTGCCTCCTCCATGATTTATCCATTTTCCAAGCGGCTAGTCTTTGGCAGTAACACTTGGTTGCACTCTTTTCTCAGCGTTGTTTTCGGAACATTTAACCGCTCACGACAATCGCTTTACTTGGGAAAAGGCACACGAATGGCACCTTCCATAATCACTCGGGCACTACGGCTCATGATCGCCCTTTCTATTTTCCAACCGCTTTCGGTCTGCAAAGCTTTAGCACCCACCTTCAAGATTCCTGATGGATGACCAAAGGTCACAAAGTCACGAGAGCTTCCTCCCGCCGCTAAATTCACTAAAGTCCCCGGGACACTTGCGGCTGAAGCAATCGCAACCGCTGCTGTGCCCATCATGGCGTGATGCAGTTGCCCCATAGACAAAGCTCGTATCAGAACGTCAGTATCATCCACAGCAACCAACTTGCCACTTGAAGCTTGATACGCTTGAGGCTTAGCAACAAAGGCGACTTTAGGTGTGTGTTGGCAAGATTCAGCTTGTTCTAACGAATCAATAAGCCCCATCGCAACGGCGCCATGTGCTCGTATGGATTCAAACAGAGCCAAGGCTTTGGTATCACTATTGATATCTGATTGAAGTTCAGTGCCTTGGTAACCAACCGATTCAGCATCAACAAAAATGGTGGGTATCCCAGCATTAATGTATGTCGCTTTGATGCAACCCAAATCTGGAACATCTAAAAAATCGACAATATTCCCTGTTGGGAACATAGAGCCACTCGCATCGGCTGGGTCTAGAAAATCAACCTGAATTTCAGCGGCGGGGAAAGTGACGCCATCGAGTTCAAAATCACCCAACTCTTGAACTTCACCATTAACGATGGGCACGTGAACAATGATGGTTTTCTCTATGTTCACTTGCCATACTCGCACCTCGACCACACCGTTTTCTGGAATACGACTTGAATCGACCAAACCACTGTGAATGGCGAACGGACCAATTGCCGCAGACAAGTTCCCACAGTTACCACTCCAATCGACAAACGGCTTGTCTATCGCCACTTGACCAAAGAGATAATCAACATCGTGATCGGCCTTACTGCTTTTCGAAACAATCACGGTTTTACTGGTACTGGATGTTGCACCACCCATACCATCGGTTTGCTTACCATAAGGATCTGGGCTGCCAATCACACGCAGAAGGAATTCGTCTCTCGCAGATCCCGCTACTTGCGCCGCTTCTGGCAAGTCATTCAAGCAAAAGAAAACACCTTTACTGGTCCCTCCGCGCATATAAGTTGCCGGGACTTTTATCTGTTTAATGTCCATCATAGGCTCCTATTGCGCGAGAAAGTCTTTGGCAAAGCGTTGTAATACGCCACCAGCGCTGTACACACTTACTTCGTCTGCCGTATCCAATCTACAGGTCACTGGCACATCAAGTTTTGCACCGCTTTTACGAGTGATTACCAACGCCAAATCTGAACCCGCTTGGATGTCGCCATACACATCGTAAAGCTCAGTGCCATCGAGTTGTAAGGTGTTGCGATCCGTTCCCTCTTTGAATTGCAAAGGCAAAACGCCCATACCGACTAAATTGGTCCTGTGGATTCGCTCAAAGCCTTCAGCAACAATCACTTCAACACCCGCTAAGCGAACTCCTTTGGCCGCCCAATCGCGTGATGAGCCTTGCCCATAGTCTGCGCCAGCCACAACAATCAAAGGTTGTTTACGGTTCATGTAGGTCTCTATCGCTTCCCACATGCGAGTTACTTGTCCCTCAGGCTCAACTCGTGCTAATGAACCCTGTACCACGCTTCCTGATTCCTTGACCATTTCATTGAACAGTTTCGGGTTAGCAAAGGTCGCTCTTTGTGCCGTAAGATGATCGCCTCGGTGGGTCGCATAAGAGTTAAAGTCCTCTTCCGGCACTTCCATTTTTGTGAGGTATTCCCCCGCAGCGCTCGAAGCGAGAATCGCATTTGAAGGAGATAAGTGATCCGTGGTGATGTTGTCACCCAGAATCGCTAAAGGCCTCATACCAGATAAGCTTCGCTCTCCCGCAAGAGCCCCTTCCCAATAAGGTGGTCTGCGAATATAGGTACTTTGAGGTCGCCAGTCATAAAGTGGTTCAGTCGTTGCTTGCTCCTCGTCTGGCTGGAACATTTTTACGTAAATTTGTTGGAATTGCTGAGGCTTAACATGCTCACCGACAACGGCATCGATCTCGGCATCACTCGGCCATAAATCGCTTAAGTAGATTGGCTTACCATTGTTGTCAGTACCTAAGCTGTCTTTCTCGATATCAAAGCGAATCGTGCCAGCTAACGCGTAAGCAACCACCAATGGCGGTGAGGCTAAGAACGCTTGCTTTGCATAGGGATGGATTCGACCATCGAAGTTTCGATTCCCCGATAACACAGCGGTTGAATACAGGTCACGGTCGATGATCTCTTGTTGGATAGCAGGATCCAACGCCCCGCTCATACCATTACAGGTAGTACACGCATAACCGACGATACCGAAGCCTAGCTTTTCCAGCTCAGGTAGCAAACCTGCTGACTCGAGATAGAGTTTGGCAACTTTAGAACCTGGCGCAAATGACGTTTTCACCCACGGCTTGCGAACTAATCCAAGCTGATTGGCTTTCTTAGCCACCAATGCAGCGGCGACCACGTTTCTTGGATTACTGGTATTCGTACAAGAGGTAATCGCCGCAATGATTACGGCACCATCTGGCATTTGCTCGTCGCTGTACTGCTTAGCATGCTTCTCTTTCCAAGATGTTTGACTGATGCCTTGTTCAGCCAGCTCTCTGGTTGGCAAACGACGATGTGGGTTCGAAGGCCCGGCAAGATTGCGCTCGACCTTCGATAAATCAAACTCTAATACACGCTCATATTGAGCAGAATCGAGATCGTCAGCCCATAGCCCAGTTTGCTTAGCGTAGCGTTCAACTAGTTCAACCTGCTCAGGCTCTCGACCAGTGAGTTTCAGGTATTGAATAGTCTGCTCATCGATATAGAACATACCCGCTGTCGCACCGTACTCTGGCGTCATGTTGGAGATGGTTGCGCGGTCACCAATGGTCAGTGCACGAGCCCCTTCACCGAAGAACTCCAAATAGCTTGAGACCACTCTCTCATTGCGAAGGAACTCAGTAATCGCAAGCACAATATCCGTTGCGGTTATCCCTTCTTGTCGTTGACCCGTCAGTTTAACGCCGACAATATCAGGCAAACGCATCATTGACGGACGACCGAGCATCACTGTCTCAGCTTCCAAGCCGCCCACACCAATCGCAATAACGCCCAGAGCATCGACGTGCGGTGTATGGCTATCGGTACCAACACAGGTATCAGGGAAAGCGATACCTTCTTTAGATTGAATAACCGGAGACATTTTCTCCAAGTTAATCTGGTGCATGATCCCGTTACCAGCAGGGATCACACTCACGTTCTTAAACGCTGTTTTACACCATTCGATAAAGTGAAAACGGTCTTCGTTTCTGCGCTCTTCAATCGCGCGGTTTTTATCAAATGCTTCGTTATCAAACCCGGCATGTTCCACTGCCAAAGAGTGATCAACAATCAATTGAGTTTCGACAACGGGGTTCACCTTGGCAGGGTCTCCGCCTTGGTCGGCAATCGCGTCTCTTAATCCAGCCAAATCAACCAAGGCTGTTTGACCAAGAATGTCATGACACACCACGCGCGCAGGATACCAAGGAAAATCTAAGTCGCTCTTACGTTCAATAATCTGTTTTAAGCTGTCTTTAAGGGTTTCAGGTTCACAACGTCTTACCAATTGTTCCGCTAATACTCGCGACGTATAAGGCAAGGTTTTATAAGCGCCCGGGGATATTGCTTCTACCGCTTCGCAAGCGTCGAAATATTCTAAGCCCGTACCCGGTAAAACCTTTCGATACTTGCTTTCATCAAGCTCTTGGTTTCTTTGAAGTTTTACATCAGACATACATCCACCATTACCTGTTAAATTCTATTCGTTGTTTCTTGAGGCCTTGTCGTATGAAGACGGAAGTCACCTCAGACATAAGTCGGCTCGTTATAGAGGGCTAACGTAGATGAATAGGTAGCCAGTCTTGATGCTCTGGCCCGGTATAGTCTGCACTTGGACGAATGATGCGATTGTTTTCTCTTTGTTCGAACACGTGTGCCGTCCAACCTGTGAGGCGGCTCATCACAAAGATTGGTGTAAACAGTTTGGTTGGGATGTCCATGAAGTGATAAGCCGACGCATGGAAGAAATCAGCATTACAGAACAGCCCTTTCTCGCGTTTCATTACCGCTTCAACACGCTCAGAAACCGCGTAAAGCTGCTTACCTCCCACCTCTTGAGCAAGCTCTTTTGACCAACGCTTGATTAGAGCATTTCGTGGGTCGCTTTCACGATAAATGGCATGACCGAAGCCCATGATCTTGTCTTTGTTAGCAAGCATATTCATGATGTTCGTTTCCGCTTCATCGGCGGTTTGCCAATCTTGGATCATTTCCATCGCAGCTTCGTTTGCACCGCCATGTAAAGGGCCTCTCAACGTACCAATCGCTGCGGTGACACAAGAGTGGATATCTGACAGTGTGGATGCACACACACGAGCAGCAAAAGTAGAGGCATTAAACTCATGTTCCGCGTAAAGGGTTAGCGAGCAGTGCATCACCTTCTTATGAAGTTCACTAGGTGTTTTATCCGTTAGCATCTTCAGGAAGTAGCCACCTAAACACTCTTCACTTTGATCTTCAGTATCAATTCGCACGCCATCATGGCTAAAGCGATACCAGTAACAAATAATCGCAGGGAAAAGTGCGAGCATTCGTTCGGTCGCGGACAGTTGCTCAGAAAAATCAGACTCTTGCTCTAGATTACCGAGCATTGAACAACCCGTTCTCATCACATCCATTGGATGAGCGTCTGCAGGGATAAGCTCTAGTGCTGCTTTCAAAGGTTGAGGCAAGCCGCGCAAACCAACCAACAATGTTTTGTAATCATCTAGCTCTTTTTCAGTGGGTAGGTGACCTCTTAGTAGCAGATACGCCACTTCTTCGAACTGAGCATTATTAGCAAGATCGGTAATATCATAACCACGGTAGGTTAAGCCGGTTCCTGATTTTCCTACCGTACACAGCGCGGTGGTTCCCGCACTCTGGCCACGGAGACCAGCACCACCGATTGCAGGTGTGCTTACTGGTGCACTTGCTGTTTTTTCGCTTTGTTGTTGGTTTTCTGTTGAAGCCTTTTCGACAGCTGCTTTATCACTCAAAGATACAGACATGATGAACTCCTTTTCTGTGTTAGCCGCCCGCACTCTTTGGTGCTGCCTGTTTATGTGTCCGGTGATCTTTATCATCGGTACTGGATATGGCGACTAACCATTTCACGTTATTGGATTAAGTTGATTCTTGATTAATTGAAACCGGTTTATTCTTCGCTTGAAAACAACTGATCGAGCTTGTTCTCGTAGTCGTGGTAATTCAGATGTTCGTAAAGCTCTTTACGGGTTTGCATTGAATCCAGCAGTGCTTCTTGATTGCCTTCAACTAACAAGTGTTTATAAACATTCTCCGCCGCTTTGTTCATCGCACGGAATGCACTGAGTGGATAAAGCACCATGTCGACACTCGATTGCGCCAGTTCTTTACAGTTGTAGAGTGGTGTTTGGCCAAATTCAGTGATGTTCGCAAGAATAGGCACGTGCTTACCCGTTGCTGATTTCAGCGCCGCCGAGAGCTTCACGTATTGGTCGAGTTGGTTCATCGCTTCAGGGAAAATCATGTCCGCACCCGCTTCAACACACGCAATCGCGCGTTCAATCGCTCTGTCTATGCCTTCCACGGCCAGTGCATCGGTACGAGCCATGATCACAAAGCTCTCATCGGTTCTCGCATCGGTTGCGGCTTTTACTCTGTCAACCATCTCTTGTGGGCTCACAATCGCTTTATTTGGTCGATGACCACAGCGTTTCTGAGCCACTTGGTCTTCCATGTGAATCGCAGCTGCGCCCGCTTTTTCCATAGCTCGAACGGTACGTGCAATATTAAATGCGCCACCAAAACCCGTATCGATATCCACCATCAATGGCAGATCACATGCGTTAGTAATACGTTCAACATCGACCAACACATCGTTCAATGTGGTGATACCCAAATCAGGCAAACCGTAAGACGCATTGGCGATGCCTCCACCAGACAAATAGATCGCCTGATGCCCCAAGTTCTTTGCCATCATCGCGCAATACGGATTCACCGTGCCGACGATCTGCAATGGGTCGTTGTCTTGCACAGCTTGTCGGAACTTTGCTCCCGCTGATAACTTCATAATGACGCTCCCTGTTAATTGTTTATTTGTAAGCCTATTAATCCATATGTTTGGATTGAATTTGTTGTTCGATAAGCATTCGACTACCTGATATATGTCGTCGCATCAGCATTTCTGCTAGCTCTTCATCACGGTTACGGATGGCTTGTAGGATATATTTATGTTCATCAAGCGCCTCTTTTGGTCGAGACTGCGCTCTAGGCGATTGGTAGCGATACATGCGTAATAAGTGATAAAGCTCATCACACAGTAGAGAAATGAGTTTGCTGTTGCGGCTGGCTTTAATGATTCGATAATGGAAGTCAAAATCGCCGTGTTGGTGGAAATAAGAAGAACCTTCTACTTCATCGATATGCTGAGAGTGTGTCGACAATAAGCCTTCAAGGCCGATCAGTTCTTCTTGTGTGATATGTCTCGCTGCGAGTCGAGCAGCCATGCCTTCCAAAGCCTCTCGCACCGCGTAAAGCTCTAGCAGTTTTTCTGCCGAAAAAGTAATAACTCGTGCGCCGACATGAGGAATTCGTTCAATAAGCCCTAGCCCCTCCACACGCATTATCGCTTCACGTAATGGACCTCGACTTACTTCAAAGCGTTTAGCCAGTTCAGGCTCCGAGATCTTACTGCCCGGTGGTAATTCACCGTTAACAATCGCCTCAACAAGATACTCAGTGAGGTTTTCTGATTTAGTGTTCTCTTTATCGTTCACACGTGTCTTCGTGTTTGCATTTAAGCTGAGATCTTTTATCGCAGTATTCATATTCACGCTGCTCACTTCTGATTGCTGAACCTTAATTGTCAACAATTCCATAACATGAACATAAAATACACGATTAAATTGTCGACAATCAAGCTAATTGTCGACAATTTAGACTAAGGTAGTATCTTTTATAGACGATAAAAACTTATCCAAAAGGACACCAAAAACAACTCAATCATATGTTATTTATCGACTTAATCAGAGTAAGAGTCACTAAACCCTTATCTACCCTAAAATCATTTGGAATCGATGTGTCGACAACTAGCTAAGCCAAGTTGCCAGACACCACTTAACCTATACCTGTCATCGAGTTCAACGATAAGCCTTATGTCTCTCAACGAATAAAGACATTAGCTCCCCGTCGTGAACTTTATGAACTTTATTCACCCAATGTTTTTTATCCTCAATATCGCCGCATTACAGACAATTCATTAACACATCGTTAACTTTAACCTTACCTGCTAAGCAATGTCCTACCCGTTTGTTTAGCAGCTATATATAAAACATAAGTTTCTCTCCATTGAAGAGATCCCCTACATAAGGAACGTGAACCATGTTCAAGGCACTGAAACCTACTCTTGCGGCTTCTATCATCGCAGCAACCTTTTCTTTCAACACTTTTGCTGCTGACGTAGAAAAAATCCACTTCCTAATCCCTGGCGGCGCTGGTGGCGGTTGGGATATGACAGCTCGTGGTACCGGTGATGTATTGGTGAAATCAGACATCGTAGAAAATGTCTCTTTCCAAAACCTTTCTGGTGGTGGTGGCGGTAAAGCGATTGCTCACCTAATCGAAACGGCTCAACGCCAAGAAGACACGCTAATGGTGAACTCAACGCCTATCGTTGTTCGTTCACTAACGGGGATCTTCCCACAATCTTTCCGTGACCTAACTCCTGTAGCTGCAACCATTGCCGATTACGGCGCAATCGTTGCGTCTGCAGATTCTAAGTACAACACGTGGGAAGACGTAGTAAAAGAATTCGAAACAAACCCTCGTAAAGTAAAAATTGCTGGCGGTTCAGCTCGTGGCAGCATGGACCACCTTGTGGTTGCTGCAGCGTTCAAAGGCGAAGGTTTTGATGCGAAGAAAGTGCGTTATATTGCCTACGATGCTGGTGGTAAAGCGATGGCGGCACTGCTTTCTGGCGAAACACAGCTTCTTTCAACGGGCCTTGGTGAAGTGCTAGAGATGTCTAAATCTGGCCAAGTAAAAGTGCTTGCTGTGACGGCTCCAAAGCGTCTTGACGCTGCGCCTAACATCCCAACACTGACTGAGTACGGCAACGAGACAGTATTTGCTAACTGGCGTGGTTTCTTCGCGGCACCGGGTACAAGCCAAGCGAAAATCGACGAGTGGAACGAAGCTCTTGGCAAAATGTACAAAACCGATGAGTGGCAAGTGGTTCGTGACCGTAACGGTTGGATCGACAACTACAAAGCAGATAAAGATTTCTACGCCTTCCTAGAAGACCAAGAAAAACAGATGGGCGATCTAATGCGTGAGCTTGGTTTCTTGAAGTAACCAACAACCAGAGAGGGTCTATGTGCCCTCTTACTCTTTCCTTGTTTCGCCGTACATGAGTTAACTTCAAACTCCTTTGTTTATTCGTAGACGTATTACTAACGCTTGCCGATTCGTTGTAAACGCAAGTGGCTGATAAACCAGTACCGTAATTCGCTTACCTTTGGTTAGTGATCCCAGACATTTCATTGACTCGCTCATGTACGGCTTTTTTACTTTTCTACACCACCCAAATGGAGTTGGATATGTCGGACTTACCAACCAAATTTTTCAGTAAGGAATCTTTGCTTTCAGGCGATCGTCTCGGAGCTTTGATCTTTATGCTGGCGTGCTTGTGCTACGGCTATCAAACCACCCTGATTCCGCTGTTTCCCGGTGATGAATATGAACCCTTTACCGCGAGAACACTGCCTACCCTGCTGGCTTTCATCGGTATCGGGTTATCGTTGATTTTGCTTGTCACTGGAGAACCAAACAAGAAAGTCAAATGTGAAACAACGCCGCTGAACTGGAAACTGCTGATTGGCTTCTTGGTGTTAATGGCACTGTACGGTGTTGGATTAACGTATCTTGGCTTTGTTTTAGCTACAAGCTTCTTCTTATTAGCGGGCTTCTACCTATTGGGCGAGCGTCGTAAATCTATCTTGTTTGGCGCGTCGTTTCCTTTCGTTATCGCGTTCTTTCTTCTTTTAACTCAAGGCTTAGATATCTACCTAGAGCCTGGTTTAATCTTCACTCTTTGGTAGGGATAACATTATGTTAGACGGAATTTTACAAGGACTTTCTACCGCTGTGATGCCAATGAACATCATGATGGTAATCGTGGGCTGTTTCGTAGGTACCTTCATCGGGATGCTTCCGGGGTTAGGTCCAATCTCAGCCATTGCTCTGATGATCCCTATCACTTACGGCCTAGACCCATCTTCTGGTCTTATTTTGATGGCCGGTGTTTACTACGGTGCGGTATTTGGTGGTTCAACATCATCAATCTTAATTAATGCTCCGGGTTGTTCTTCAACGGTAGTAACCGCGTTTGACGGCTACCCGATGGCTCAAAAAGGCCAAGCGGGTAAAGCTCTTGCACTCGCAGCTTACTCTTCTTTCACAGGCGGTACGCTTTCAGCAATCATGCTTTTGATTGCCGCACCGGCTCTAGCAAGCGTGTCATTGAGCTTCCAATCTTCAGACTACTTTGCATTGATGCTATTAGGCTTATCCGCTGTAGCGGCGTTTGCAGGCCCAGGTCAGGTAATCAAAGCGTGGATGATGACCATTCTTGGTTTAATGCTATCAACTGTTGGTATCGACAAAGGCGTTGGCGTTGAACGTTTCACTTTTGGCCTAACGGATCTGATGGATGGCTTCAGCTTCCTATTATTAGCGATGGCAACATTTGCACTGGGTGAAACCTTGATGGGTATTCTAAAACCAGAACAAGACACCAGCGCAGAAGAAAGCCAAAAGATGGCCGATATTGGTAGCATGAAGGTCACCAAAGAAGAGTTCAAAGAAGTAGCGCCAGTTTCGATCCGCTCTTCTATTCTCGGTTTCTTTACCGGTGTTCTACCGGGCGCAGGCGCGACTATCGCAGCTTTCTTAAGCTACGGCATGGAGCGTAGTCTAGCGCCAAAAGACAAGCAGAAAGAGTTCGGTAAAGGCAGTATCCGTGGTCTTGTTGCTCCTGAATCAGCAAACAACGCAGCTTCAAGTGGCTCATTCGTTCCACTACTGACGCTAGGTATTCCGGGATCTGGTACCACTGCAATCATGCTAGGTGCATTGATCGCTTACGGCATCCAACCGGGCCCTCGCCTGTTCGTTGAACACCCAGACGTATTCTGGTCGGTGATTATCTCTATGTACTTTGGCAACATTGTATTGGTTATTCTGAACCTGCCTTTAATCCCTTATATTTCTAAACTGCTAGCGGTACCTAGAACGGTTCTACTGCCAATGATTATCTTCTTTTCAATCACTGGTGTGTACTTGGTGTCATTCAACACGATGGATGTGTTTGTGATGCTAATTGTGGCGATGGCAGCGATAGCGTTGAGGCTAGCCAACTTCCCACTGGCGCCATTACTACTTGGCTTTATCTTAGGTGGTTTGATGGAAGAAAACTTAAGACGCGCACTGATGATCAGCGATGGTGAGCTAAGCTTCCTTTGGGAGCGTCCTATCACCATGACATTCACTATCTTGGCTGTATTGGTTCTTGCTAGTCCGATTCTAGTTAAGCTGTTCAAGAGCTTTAGAACAAAACCAGTAGAAGTGTAAAGCTTTACCGAATCAACTAAACCTCAACGAAAGGAGCCATTGGCTCCTTTTTTCATTTAGAGCCTCAATTCGAACCAGCGGTTAAAGATGGTAGCAAACTCACAAACCTATCTTTACAACACACATGGCGCTGATATTCATAACAAATTCAAGTAAGGTAACCAATTAGTTAACGTATTGGATTCTAAACTATGGATTGGTTGATTCTATTCTTGTCAGGCGTGATTGGCGGTGTGCTTAACTCCATTGCGGGTGGCGGCAGCTTTATCACCTTCCCTGCTTTATTGTTTGCTGGCGTTCCACCAATAGCAGCCAACGCGACCAATACCTTTGCTTCGTGTGCCGGATACATTAGCGGAGCCTACGCTCTGCGCCACGAAATTCAATCTGGTACCAAGCAGCTAAAACTGACCATTGCTTTATGTGTCATTGGCGGTGGTATCGGGGCTTTCTTGCTACTTCACACACCAGAAGCTCTGTTCACTCAATCCGTTCCTTGGCTGTTGCTGTTTGCAGCTTTGCTATTCACGTTTGGCGGCACGCTCAATAAATGGTTAAAGCAAGCCACAGCAAAACATAAGCATGCCACCAGCGCAGGTGCATTCTTTTCCGCTTTATTGCTTTTGATTGTTTGTATCTACGGTGGTTATTTTAATGCAGGTTTGGGCATTGTGACATTGAGCTACTTGGCGCTGGCGGGATATACCAATATCAACGTCATGAATGGCATTAAACTGCTTGTATCCGCTTCTGCATCACTTGCTGCAATCGTGTTTTTTATCGTGAATGGCTCTATTGATTGGCCGTCAGGCATGGCCGTTTTGATGGGGACCTTGGTTGGTGGCTATTACTCAGCAAAAATCTCTCGCCGCATCCCACAACAATATGTTCGTAACACAGTGATCATCGCGAGTTTCTTAATCACCGCATATTTCTTTTATTCAAGTTAATTGGGGTTCAAACATTACATAGACTAAACAGAGGTCACCGGTAAAAATGACATCTGAGTTTATCTTTCACTACTTTATAGCTCATAAAACAACCACGCAATAATATGTGAAGAGAGTCTGCCAATTAGCAAATTTGAGAATAATTTAGACTCTTTTTAGCCTTTATTTTACTGAGAATGGGATAATTCTTATGTGGTACGTGATACTTCATAGGAGACGTTATGAACATTAAACTCGGTCATGTCATGTCATCAAGTCGCCTCATCTGCTTTGTCGCTTTTCTCACAGCAACATTCGCATGGATCTTAAATATGCCAGCTCTGTTTTCCGTGTCAGCACTATTTTTGATTATCAGTGCGATCGTTTATATCGCCGATCTTTGCAAGAATAAAAAGAAGAGACGCGATCGGTAATCTTCAACGGTTTCAAATTTAACTCATAAAAAAGGAGCACTTAGGCTCCTAATATATTCTGTGCTCATCACGTCGTCGAACTAGCGACGTCCGCTCTAACGGCGAAAGTTACGACCGTTGCCACCTCGGCGCTCTTTGAAAGCAGACGCGGCTTTAGCTTGTGACGCTTGAATAGACTCAACCGTCAACTCCATTGGTTCACGAGGTTCTAAACCGTGACGGAACGTACGTGAACGTGGTGGCATCTGATATTCGATATCAGACGCTTTAGGCATACGCTTAAAACGGTACAGGTAAAAGTTTTCTACCTTCTCACGAGCCCATTCTGTCTTCTTTAAATATTTAACAGCACTTGCTACCGTTGGTTTAGTGTTAAAGCAGTTCATGCGCATTGCCGCATCTAAAATTTCCCAACCATAATGATCGACTAATTCAGTGATCATGGTTTCAAGCTTTAAGCCGTGCAATGGGTTATTTTGTTGCAGTTCGATTCTTTCTTCTTCAGTCATAACATTACCTTTTTCAAGGCAACTAAAGGCCTTGAATTTACTCTAGAACACCGTCATCACTGACCATTTCTAGCTCAATCACTTGGGCATTACATCCATTGCCCTTATTTATGCCTTTATGATGGCATAAAGCATGCTCGTTATCCTATTTATCTTTAAAATTAATTTCGAATTGG
Organism: Vibrio sp. 5S239; assembly: GCF_041439575.1. Lineage (NCBI taxonomy): Bacteria > Pseudomonadati > Pseudomonadota > Gammaproteobacteria > Vibrionales > Vibrionaceae > Vibrio > Vibrio sp. 5S239. The sequence continues at coordinate 171,250 of NZ_JBGOOM010000002.1, forward strand.
TCATTTAACATTCGGGGTATCATCAACGGCCCTGCATCTCGGGTGTCTTCTTCGGTTCCGAAACCTCACCATTCAAATTAACAAAAATGCTCAAGCAACAAAAAAGGATGCCGATTAGCATCCTTTTGTTTTCTCTGTATCGCTGATAAGAACAATATTGTTCTTAACTGAATCTAACTAACGATTATACGTCGTAAGTTGTAGAAGCAGTATCGCCGCCTGTACCAGTCCAGTTTGTGTGGAAGAATTCACCACGTGGACGGTCAGTACGCTCGTAAGTGTGAGCACCGAAGTAGTCACGTTGAGCTTGTAGAAGGTTCGCAGGAAGACGGGCTGTAGTGTAGCCATCTAGGAACGTTAGTGCAGAAGTCATACATGGCATTGGGATGCCAGATTCCATAGACTTAGCTGCAACTTTACGCCAAGCGCTCATGCAGTTGTCTAGGATACCTTTGAAGTAGGCATCTGAACCTAGGAAAGCGATCTCTGGGTTCGCTTCGTAAGCATCACGAATGTTGCCTAGGAATGCAGAACGGATGATACAACCGCCACGCCACATAAGTGCAACGTTACCGTAGTTTAAATCCCAGCCGTTTTCGTTCGACGCCTCACGCATTAGCATGAAACCTTGAGCGTAAGAGATGATCTTAGAAGCCAGTAGAGCCTGACGAATTGCATCAACCCACTCTTGCTTGTCACCTTCAACTGGAGCAACCGTCTTGCCGAACAGTTTCTCAGCTTCAACACGTTGGTCTTTAAGTGCAGACAGGCAACGAGAGAATACAGACTCAGTGATTAGAGTCAGTGGGATACCCATGTCTAGTGCATTGATACCTGTCCATTTACCTGTGCCTTTTTGGCCAGCAGTGTCTAGGATCTTCTCAACTAGCGCTTCACCGTCTTCATCTTTATAGCCAAGGATGTCAGCAGTGATTTCTACTAGGTAGCTGTCTAGCTCAGTTTTGTTCCAGTCAGCAAATACAGCCTGCATTTCGTCGTGGTTCATACCTAGGCCGTCTTTCATGAACTGGTATGCTTCAGTGATAAGCTGCATGTCACCGTATTCGATGCCATTGTGAACCATCTTAACGAAGTGACCAGCACCGTCGTTACCAACCCAATCACAACAAGGCTCACCCGCGTCAGTTTTCGCGGAAATACCTTGGAAGATAGGCTTAACCGCTTCCCAAGCTTCAGGAGAGCCGCCTGGCATAATTGAAGGACCGAAACGAGCACCTTCTTCACCACCAGAAACGCCAGTACCGATGAAGTGGATGCCTTTCTCACGAAGAGCAGCAACACGACGGTTAGTGTCTGGGAAGTTAGTGTTACCGCCATCAATGATGATGTCGCCTTTGTCTAGAAGTGGTACAAGCTTGTCGATGAACGTATCTACAACGTCACCAGCACGAACCATAAGCATCACTTTACGTGGCGCTTCTAGCTTCTCAACTAGCTCTTCTAGAGAGTAAGCACCAACAATGTTAGTACCTTTAGCTGGGCCTTCTAGGAACTCGTCTACTTTAGCAGCAGTACGGTTATGAGCCACAACTTTGAAGCCGTGGTCGTTCATGTTTAGGATAAGGTTCTGACCCATTACTGCTAGGCCAATTACACCGATATCACCTTTCATTATTTTATCTCCTTGCGGCTATTCGCACTTATGCGATAGCACTTGCTGCACTTGAATCTAGGAACCACTCTGTTTCGCCAGCTTTAGACTGGATTTTCGCTGCCGGATAAGGCAATTCTGAAGCAGGAGTTGTATGAATTTCTTTAACGATCTCAACTTTACCTGCACCCAGTACTAGGAAACTGATTCGTTTTGCTGCTTCTAAAACTTTTGCCGTTTTAGAAACTCGGATTTGACCGGACTCAGGATGAGAAGCTAATAGAGAGAGTCTCTCGTCTTGGTAATCAGTTACACCCGGAAATAGCGAAGCTGTGTGGCCATCGGCACCAACACCTAACAGAATCCAATCGAAAATAGGCGTGCCGTTTTCACAAGGAATCACATCAGCCATTTCTTTAGCAAAGCGCTCGGCTTCAGCGTTAGGCTCATCTTCACCACGGATGCGGTGGATATTCTCTGCCGGAAGGTTCACGTTCGAAAACAGTAACGCATTCGCTTCACCGAAGTTGCTTTCAGCGTCATCTGGTGCCACGCAACGTTCATCGCCCCACCAAAAATGAAGGTTATTCCATTGAATACCTTCTGCGTATGGTGCTTGAGCTAACAGCTTAAAGAGCATTTTTGGCGTGCTGCCGCCCGACAATGAAATATGAACAGGTCTGCCCTGTTCACTGTAAGCTTTCATTTCGTTTGCTAGGTTTTCAACGACCAATTCTGGCGTTGCAAAGATCTTGTGATTGATCATAATTCGCAGTAATCCGTGTCTGTTAAGTTTTTGCATGGGAAACGCCATGCTCGGCCATCACGTTGCAGAAGCTCATCCGCCTCCTGTGGGCCCCAAGTACCACAAGCATAGCCAAACAGTGCTTGAGGATCTTGTTTGAAGTCTAAGATTGGTTGAACGTATTTCCAACATGCTTCTACCGCATCAGTACGTGCAAACAGAGTTGCGTCACCGTTTAACGCATCAAGAAGCAGACGCTCATAAGCCGTTAGCATTTGAGTTTCAGGCAAGTCAGAGTAAGAGAAGTTCATCTTGACTTCTTTTGCCTTAAAGCCTGCACCAGGTTCTTTCAAGCCAAAGCTCATCTGGATACCTTCATCCGGTTGGATACGGATAATCAGTTTGTTCTCTGGTGCATCTTGGCCAAATACTGGATGTGGTGTGTTCTTAAAGTGAATCACGATTTCAGTTACACGTGTAGGTAAACGTTTACCAGTACGTACGTAGAAAGGAACACCATTCCAACGCCAGTTATTGATGTGAGCTTTCAAGCCGATATAAGTTTCAGTACGAGAGTCATCCGCAACACCTGGTTCTTCACGATAACCTAACAATTGCTGGCCGCGAACGTCTGATGCTGTGTATTGACCTAGGACCAAGTCTTTACGCAGATCATCTTCTTCTAGTGGTTTTAGACACTGAAGGACTTTAACCACTTCGTCACGAATAGAATCCGCATTGATTTGAGCTGGCGGCTCCATGCCTACCATTGCTAGTACTTGTAGCAGATGGTTTTGGAACATGTCGCGCACAGCCCCAGAGCTGTCGTAGTATCCGCCACGTTCTTCAACGCCTAGGAACTCAGCACCCGTGATTTCAACGTAATCAATGAAATTACGATTCCACAGTGGTTCAAACATCGCGTTTGAGAAACGAAGCACTAGAAGGTTTTGTACCGTTTCTTTACCAAGGTAATGGTCGATACGGTAGATCTGGTGTTCTTGGAAGTGATGATGGATCTCTTCATCCAACGCCTGAGCAGATGCTAGGTCGTAACCAAATGGCTTCTCAATGATAAGACGACGCCAGCCGTTCTTCTCATCGTTCAGGCCATGCGCAGCAAGGTTTGCTGGGATCACACCATATAAACTTGGCGGCGTTGCCAAATAGAACAGTGTGTTATGGTTTTCGAATTGGTAGTCTTGCTCAAGATTATCTAGACGTTGTGCTAAACGAGCGTAGTCGTCTACATCTGAAGTGTTGATCGCCTGGTAATGCAAATGCTCAATGAATGCATTTAGCGTCTCTGGTTCAGTTTTTTCCATTTCCTGAAGAGACTTCTTCAGCTTCTCACGGTAAGACTCGTCGCTGTACTCAGTACGGCTCACTCCAAGAATCGCAAAGGATTCAGGAAGTTGATTGCTAGCATACAGGTGGTATAAAGCAGGAATTAACTTACGATAAGTTAGATCTCCCGACGCACCAAAAATAACGATGCTGCTGTTTTCAGGTATTACCATCATCTTTCCTATAAAAACAAGGTTTTTAGTATTCGCCAAAGGTATCAGCGACATACAAAAATAGATAATAGGTCTTAACTATTACATCAATAGCAAGTGCCTATTACACTTGAGAATGCGTTTGGTAAACGAGGGTGAAAGCTATCACCTCTATTCGGGACAGTATTGTCTATGACTATTTGATTTACATCAACCACTGTGAAGGCAATCGATTAAATATTGGCTCACTTTGTCCGGAATATAAGCGATTATTGAGTTCGTAAAGCCCGTTGTGACGATAATTCCTCGTTCACGAACATTGTAGTTAATAAAGAATGGTATCTGGTCGGTGGAGTTAACTGCGGGATATCCGAAGAAAGCAAACAGCGCTTTACTCAACTGATTTCGCATTCTACGTTTAAATTAAGCGCTACCTTCAAGCAAACGAGAATCTTTTAAGCAGGAGGAGCTTTAAGTAGAAGGGAAGACTTTAAGTAAAGAGTACTACCTTCTAATTTTGCCCTATCGTTTCGCTCTATTATAGCACCTCTCAGGGCGACCGACGGTGCCATAGTTTAAGTCGGCAACCAACTCACCCGTCGTGATCAAAAACTCTAAGTAGCGTCTGGCTGTGGTTCGGCTTGCACCAATACGTTCACCCGCTTCGTCCGCCGTGATGTTGGTCGCGCTTACTTGCTGAAAAAGCGCTCTGATCTTATCCAACGTTACGCCATCAATTCCTTTGGGTAAGGTTGATACCTTTCCTGAGCCCGCTTTCGCATTGGCTTGCAGCATCTTATCAACCAAGCCTTGGTTCAAATCCGATACACTTTCAAACTCTTGCTGTCGCGATTGATACTTTTTCAGCGCCGCTTCTAAGCGAGGAAACATCACAGGTTTCAACAAATAATCTACCACTCCACCGCGCATTGCCTGTTGCAGAGTATCCACATCCCGAGCAGCAGTAATCAAGATAACGTCACAACCTTGATTGCTTCCTCTTACGTGATTCAGAATATCCAATCCACACCCATCAGGGAGATACACATCCAACAAAACCAAATCCGGCTTTAAGATATCCAATTGCATTAAGGCTTCAGACTGCGTGGTCGCAATCCCCACCACATCAAAGCCACCCATCTGTTCTAAATAACGATGGTGTAGCTCTGCAATCGCAATATCATCTTCAATGACCATGACTCTCGTGATTGCGCTCATTTATGTTCTTCCTTTAACCATGCTTTTTCCGTCACGATGATCTTCACAAGATCGCTTCGCGCTTAATTATTATTGTTCATCTTTTGGCAAATAAACCGTCATTCGTGTGCCAAAGTCGTGGTTGTCGACCATTTCAAGCTGACCTTGATATCGATCTGTCAGTTGCTTTATCAGATACAAACCAACACCGCGATTTTGCTTCGCTTTACTCGAGACGCCTTTTTCGGTGAGTGCTTTGGTCTCCAAGTCTTTCGGTAAACCACACCCTTTGTCTTCTACTTCTATGATAATTTCATTACCAAAATCACTGATTGAAACTTCAATAACCCGACGCGCTGGAGCAATTTGAGCCTCTTGCTTAATAGCCGTCATAGTGGCATCAAAGGCATTATCAATCAGGTTGCCTAGAATTGTGACAACGTCATCCGCGTTCAGCCAACTAGGCAGCGCTTCAAGCCTTGAGCCTTCTTCGACTTTGAGCTCTAAACCAATTTCCCTCGCGCGCTCCGTTTTCCCTAAGAGCATACCTGCAATAAGCGGGTCTTTAACGGTTTCACGCAAGAACTCGATCAAGCTTTGGTAGTGTGCGGTTTCTTGGCCAATCAGTTGCTGTACTGAATCCAACTCGCCCATCTGAATTAGGCCACTGATAGTGTTTAACTTATTTTGGTGTTCGTGCGTTTGCGAACGTAGCAAATCCGCATACTCTTTAGTTTGAGAAAGCTGATCAGTTAAATCATTAATCTCATCTCGTAATCGGAAACTGGACACCGCACCGACCACTTCACCGGCCACAGTAATTGGGCTACGGTTAGCAATAATTCGTTTGTTATTCAGGTATAATTCAACATCGTGGTCAATTTCTCCCGTTGATAAAAGTTTCTCCAAATCACTGCCAGCCAATACATCGGCAAGGCGCTGATTAAGGGATTTATCCCTGTCTATCGACAAAATATCGCAGGCACTTTTATTAATAGAACGCAAAATGCCGTGCTTATCGATACTCAGAATGCCCTCTTTCACGGTACTCATGGTTACATCTAACTCAACATACAATCGGCCTATCTCTTCAGGCTCAAAGCCTAAAATAGCGCGCTGAAAACGGCGAGAGACATAACTTGAAATCAAAGCGTTGACCGCAACCACCAACAAAGCCATCACGATCAAAAAGGCTAAATAAGGCTCAATCCTGTCTTGCAATGAATCCAATAAATAACCTACAGAAACCACGCCAATGACATTGCCTTGAGCATCTTTGACTGCAGATTTACCACGTACAGAAAAACCGAGTGAACCTTTAGCCGTCGACACATAAGACTCACCCAATACCAACGCTTTTTGGTTATCGCCACCACGCATTGGTTTACCGAGCCTGTCATCATAAGGGTGGATCAAGCGGATACCTTTATCATCTCCCACAACGATAAACGCCGCGCCAATCAGCTGAGTAAGGTTACGAAATTTAACTTGGGTTTCTTCAGACAGAACGTAGGGAACACCATTAGCATCCAACGTTCCATTTTCTTGAATAATACTGGTGACAAGTGGCGATTCGGATAGAAATTCAGCAACACCTAATGCTTTCAACCCCATCTCTTGCTCTTGAGATTGCTTGATATAATAAAAACCTGCAGCTGACAGTATCAAAAGTTCAACGAGCCCAGTGACCGTCATGATAATCAGCAACCTTTTTCTGAAGCTGATGCTACTCCATTTCATATAGAACGTCCCTAATACTTAGCCATTGATGTTAACACCAAGTTAATTCGATAGCCTTTGTACTTATACGAATTTGTGACTGTTACTCAACTAAATAATTGGGTTGGCTCTTAATTAGTAATCCCTTACGTTATGTCACTTAGGCTATTGTTCAATTTCAGAGCTGATTGACTCAAAAAATAAATAAACGAGTAAACATTGAGCTAGATCACTTAGCTTTTAGGTGTTTTTAGGTTGTTTAAAATAAATACAATTACAATAGTTGCATATGAAGAAATTTATTGTTGTTAAACTGTAAGTCTCCATTTTAAGACAGCTATCTAGGTCGCAATTTGGATTAACAGAAAGGCAACAATCATTGACCCGCTAGACGTGTCGTACAGTAAGAAACTTGTAATTTTGCTGTTGAGAAAGTTAAAAAAATGAGTGATGTCTCCAACCCTATTTGTTTGCCTCTACTTAAACAGTAGACAGGAATGAAAACTCAGAGGTGCTAGTGGAACATCAGCTAGACTCAGTTAACGACGAAAAAACACTAATAATAAGGGCATGTAAGCCAGTGGTGATGCCCAATGACAACGGGATAAAAAACATAACGTACAAACATTGTTGAAAAGGAAACCAGGCAATGAAACGCGATAATTTTGGAATTTGTCTAACTAAGACTATGCTATTCAAACACTTACAATCTACTTTCACTCATGTAAGAGCCTATGAGAAAGACGATGCATCCCCACGCGATCTCAAGGTATTGTTAGCATTTCCGCAAATGTCAGGCAAAGATTTATTACAAACAATGCAAGGGTCAAAGCAATTGGTATGGCGAGCCGATCACCATTGTCCAAGCTTTAAATAGACCACTTAATGCTGTAAAGACAACTATTTACAGAACTTAGAGTGCACGCTTCGGCGTGCTTTTTAAGTGTTATTTATCTTTGACATCTTCATCACTCTATCTTATTACACTTGATTGACGAGTTATGAGACTTCTGTTGGTGTGAGACAATCTATTCACAGATACAATCTATTCAAGACAAATAACTATCGCCCTGCTAACATTAGAGTTAATACTCTAATTGGTATTTAATTACAGATGACCAAACCAAAATTCCGATACCTTGCGATCGCCAGTATGCTTCTCAGCACTATGGCTTCACCAGGCTATGCAGCTTCGCTCACTTTTTCTGAAGCGTGGCAAATATTACAAGAAAACAATAACTCACTTGCGGCTCAACAAGCCAACGTTGAACGTTATCAACACCTTCAGAACTCAACGAGTAGCCTCAATCTTCCATCTATTACCTTAGGGGCTAACTACACGCACCTTGATAGTGATGTGACGATTAATGGTGAACAGTTTTCGGATAGTTTAAGTGGAGTTCCTTCAATTGGCTTTCCCATTCCCCCTCAAATCGTAAATACGCTGGGCGGTATCACCTCAACCATCACCGAACAAGACATCTTTAGCTCTTCGATTCGCGCTATTTGGCCTATTTTTACGGGCGGACGGATTACCGCCGCACAAAATGCAGCCGAAGGTAAAAGCGAAGAAGCGCAAAGTCAACTGTTGATGGAAAAGCAAGCGCGATACGAGGACTTAAGTAAATACTATTTCTCAGTGATCTTAGCAGAAGATGTGGTAAGAACCCGTCAAGCCGTAGAAGCAGGCTTAACTCAGCACCGAGATTTCGCTATCAAGATGGAACAACAAGGGCAAATTGCACGAGTAGAACGCCTGCAAGCGGATGCTTCTTTAGATAAAGCGGTCGTTGAACGCACCAAGGCTGAGAATGATCTTAAGATTGCTCAGCTAGCACTGACTCAAATTCTTGGCCAAAGTCAAAGCGTCGAACCTTCAGAGCAACTGTTTATCAACAAGAACCTACCTCATATGGATGTGTTCATTGATCAAACACTAATGACCTACCCCGGCCTTAAAATCCTTGATGCGAAAGAGAAACAAGCAAGTAGCTTAATTAAAGCGGAGAAAGGTAAATACTACCCTGATGTGTACCTTTACGGTGATTACAGCTTGTATGAGGATGACTCTCTAGCCAGCGAAATGAAGCCTGATTGGTTAGTTGGCATTGGGGTGAACGTTCCGTTACTGGATACCTCAGGGCGCTCAGACAAAGTAGCCGCTGCTCACAGCGCTGTTTCTCAGGTCCAATTCCTGAAGTCACAAGCTAAGCAAGACTTAACCGTGTTGGTTCAAAAGACTTACCTCGAAGCAAACCAAGCAATTGAAGAGGTTCAAGGACTTAATTCCAGCCTTTCATTGGCTCAAGAGAACCTATCCCTACGTAAAAAAGCCTTCACTCAAGGGCTCTCTAATTCGTTAGAGGTTGTTGATGCTGAACTCTATCTTGCGAGCATTAAAACCCAGCAATCTGCTGCGCGATTTAAATACCTCATTTCTCTCAACAAGCTTTTGGCGCTAACCAGCGAAATGAACGCTTACTCGAGTTACTCTACTTCTTCTTTTTCGTCTGATTTCGATTCAAAAACAGACACCGATAGCCAGTCAAAAGGATAATTCATGAAACCTATTAAGCCCCTTCTTCTATCTTTAGTTGGTATCGGAATTATTGGCTGGGTCGGATACAGTTTTTACCAAGCGTATCAGCCTCAACCCGTTAAGCTTCAAGGACAAATCGATGCACAGCAATACAGTATCTCTTCTAAAGTGCCCGGCCGAATAGACCAAGTCTTTGTACGCAAGGGCGATTCAGTGGAAAAAGGAGAATTGATCTTCTCTCTTCTTAGCCCAGAAATTGATGCAAAATTAGAACAAGCAAAAGCGGGACAGAAAGCGGCAGGTGCATTGGCTAAAGAAGCCGAGAATGGTGCGCGTAGCCAACAAATCCAAGCTGCGAAAGACCAATGGTTGAAAGCCAAAGCTGCCGCAAACCTAATGAACAAAACCTACCAACGAGTGAATAATCTTTACAACGATGGTGTGGTTGCCGAGCAGAAGCGTGATGAAGCCAAAACACAGTGGCAAGCGGCGAAGTACACCGAAAGTGCCGCTTTCCAAATGTACCAATTGGCGCAAGAAGGTGCTCGCGACGAAACCAAAGTGGCAGCCGCTCAAAAAGCGTTAATGGCGGCAGGTGCGGTAGCGGAAGTTGAGGCTTACGCGAAAGACACACAGATCCACAGCTGGTTTAGTGGTGAAGTGGCCCAGGTACTATTGAGCAGTGGTGAATTAGCGCCACAAGGTTTCCCCGTTGTCACCGTTATCGATACTCAAGACGCCTGGGCTGTGTTCAATGTTCGTGAAGACATGTTGAAGCACTTTGAGAAAGGCACACAATTTGAAGCCTACCTTCCTGCTCTAGATAAATCACTAACCTTTAAAGTGACTCATATTGCCGTCATGGGTGATTTCGCGACTTGGCGCTCAACCGATGCAGCTCAAGGCTTTGACTTACGTACATTCGAAGTAGAAGCACGCCCTGTCGACACCGACGAAACACTGCGCATGGGCATGAGCCTTGTGGTTGAGCTTTAGGTGACGTATGTCTGCTAACTCTCACTCATCAGATCACCATAAAGTGACGAGTATATTACTTAGGCAGTGGGCGATAGTCAGCAAAGACAAGTGGTTGTTGTCGTGCCTAACGTGGATACCTTTGCTGCTTGCTGCCAGCATTTGGCTAATTTTCTCACAAGGCATCGCTCGTGACTTACCCGTTGCGGTGGTTGATCTTGAACATAGTCAAATCTCGCAACAGTTCACACGTCTTGTTGATGCGTCACCAACGCTGCAAGTCACTCAGAAATACAGCTCTGCGAGTGATGCGGCGAAAGCGATGATCGAAAGCGATATCTATGGTTATGTTGTGATACCAAGGCACTTCGACCGAGACCTTCTGCTCGGTTTGAATCCGCAAGTGTCTGTATTCTATAACAGCCAATTTATTTTGATCGGCAAACTAGTTAACTCGGCTCTGCTGCAGGTTCAAGGCACATTTAACGCGCAACTCGAAGTGGTGAAACAACTTTCGCATGGTGATACCACAGTGCAATCAGCATTAGGCCAAGCAGTAACAGTGCAAAGCCAGATCACGCCACTGTTCAACAAGAACAGCAGTTATGCTCAGTTCTTGGTGTCTGCGGTTATTCCTGCACTATGGCAGATCATGATTGTGGTGGGCACGATATTGGTTTTGACGGCGAACGTTAGAGCTCGTGGGCTTCACGCTTGGTTATCCAGCGCCCCTGTGAAGTCACTTGCATCAACATTAACGCCCTACCTTGTCTTGTTTTTGATGTTTGGTATCGCGTTTAGCTTTTGGTTCTATGTGCTCTTAGACTGGCCATTTAACGGCAGCTTTGTGGCATTGACCATCGCCCAACTGCTTACTGTGATTAGTTGTATCATCATGGGTTGTTTGTTTTTCTTCTTAACACTTGATCCTGCAAGGGCGATGAGTTTCGCTGGCGCATTTACGGCACCAAGTTTTGCGTTCATGGGTATTACCTTTCCGGTGACAGACATGAACACGGTAGCTCAAATTTGGAGAAGCTTATTGCCTGTGAGTCATTACATCGAAGTACAAACAGGACAGTCTAGCTATGGCGTGAGCGCGGCACAGTCGCTGATCAGCCTCTCTTCCATGTTGTGGTACGCGGTTCCTGCTTTCGTGGTGATGTTGTTAATTAAGAAACACTTGGCTCAATCGGCTCTGTCTGCACAAACGGATCTAACAGCCCAAGCAGCTCTATCTGCAAAAGCGACGCCGTCAACACAAGCAACACTGCAAGAGAAACCAGAAGCATCAGCACAACAAGGAGTAAAACGATGAGCTTTACTCAACTGCTCAAGCAAGAACTCTTAGCGGTACTTCGCAACCCTGTTGTATTGCTCACCGTGTTCGGTGGTGTGGTCTTCTATTCCTTTTTGTATCCGTTGCCTTACGCTAATCAAGTACCTCAACAATTGAAAGCGTCGGTGGTGAACTTGGATAAGAGCAAAAGCAGCTACCAGTTAGAAAGAATGGTCGATGCAACCTCTCAAATCGATTTGGTTCGTCGAGATTCCACCATCGAAGATGCGAAACAAGCCGTGCTGAACCAAGAGATTGGCGGGTTCATCGTCATCCCAGAAGATTTCTATAAAGATCTACTTCTTGGAAATAGCCCTACGCTCTCTTATGCAGGCGATGCATCTTACTTCTTGGTATACGGAACCATTGTTGAGGGGTTAGCCAAAGCCGGAGGCACGTTAGCTGCACAAGTTAAGGTCAGTCATTTGTTAGTCGAAGGTGTGCCTTTAGAATCGGCAGCCAAAAGTTACAGTGCATTTAGCTTAAACCTAAAGCCAACCTTCAATAGTCGCATGGGATACATCGATTATGTTGTTCCTGCGGTCTTTGTGTTGATCCTACAACAAACCTTAGCTATGGCTTCTGGTTTAGTTGGCGCAACACAAAACGCTCAATCGACATTTGGTTATTGGAGTAAAATGCCACCAGCTAAGCTGATCCTTGCTCGTTGTTGTACCTTAGTCGGCGTTTATTACTTGTTGTCCATGTACTACTTCGGAGCCAGTTTCTCGATGTATGGGATTAACTTGCTCGCCTCTATGACTCAAATTCTAACTCTGCTGCTGCCTTTCTTACTGGCAAGCTGTTTGATCGGAATTTTTATTGGTGAGCTAGTGCCAAGAAGAGAGTTAGTCACTGTCGTGGTGTTGATCAGTTCGATGCCACTTATCTTCTCCTCTGGATTTATCTGGCCTGTTGAAATGATGCCTCAGTGGTTAGTACTGTTATCACTGCTATTCCCAAGTACACCGGCGATTCAAGGTTTCTTGGCTCTTAATCAGATGGGCGCTTCATGGCAAGAAGTAGCACCTCAATGGACGCTGTTATGGGGACAAGTTGTTCTATGGGGTTGGTTGCTGGCACTTAAACTCTACCACAAATCCAGCAAAAGCACGGTTGGCAACAGCAATAGTCATCGAGCCGTTTAGTTTTATGTTCTAGCGGAAAGTACTCATGCTTTCCGCTCATCAAAAAAGCTCTGATAAAGGGCTTTTTTAATATCCTCAGATCCGAATACACCTTCAGCCTTCGAATGTTTAAACACCTCGAAAACATATCGAGTACTCGAACTCCCCTACGTTCCCTCTATGTCCCTAAAACCCATCACTCTGAATTCTCCTTCACCCACCCCTAAAACAACTACTGTATATACTTTTCTCAGCCTAAAAAGCACCGACTTATTCCAAAATGATGACAAAACCCAAACAGTTGTAAATTTATTGTAAAAATTTCTTTGTTGGCATTATTTTTATGTATAGGATTATCAGTAGGGCTTGGTAGGCCGAATACCATAGTCTTATTGGTGCACATACCGAAAGGATATCCATATAAAGCAAGATCAGTACTTATATTTATTTCGTTTTTCGACCTAGCTACAGCCGTTTATGTTGCCGTCAAATGAAGTAGATAAACCACTGAGATATACAAATCAAATAGAAAACAAACACAACAGCAACAAACATAATTTATTAAAAAGACAGGGAAAACCATGAAAAACATACGTGAATTATTTTTTGGGTTTATATTATTGTTTAGTTCCAGTGCATTTGCAGAAGAAGGATCATTTAACCAAGCTATCAGCAACTTAAGTCAAAATGTTGATGGATTTTTCAACGAATACACAGGTTGGTTCGTTGGGCTAATATTTAAAAGCGTACCGGTAGGTGAAGCAAGCTTCCCAATTATTGTAGGCTGGCTACTGCTCGCTGCGATCATCTTTACTGTTTACTTTGGCTTTGTTCAATTTAAACGTGTAGGGATGGCAATAGATATTATCAAAGGCAAGTACACCGATCCTAACTCTAAACACGAAGGGGAAGTTTCTCACTTTCAAGCGTTAACAACTGCGCTTTCTGGTACTGTTGGGCTTGGTAATATTGCCGGTGTGGGTGCTGCACTCGCGATTGGTGGTCCTGGCGCGACATTCTGGATGATCTTGTGTGGCCTTCTGGGTATGGCTTCTAAGTTCTGTGAGTGTACCTTAGGTGTGAAATACCGAACTATCCTACCTTCAGGCGTTGTTTCGGGTGGTCCAATGTACTACCTAAGCCAAGGTCTTGGTGAAAGAGGTTTAGGCGGACTAGGTAAAGCGCTCGCTATTGGTTTCGCATTAATGTGTATTTTGGGCTCATTGGGCGGCGGTAACATGTTCCAAGCTAACCAAGCACACGCCATGTTAACTTACGCATTTGATGTACCAAGTGAATACGGTGTGATCACTGGCCTTGTACTTGCCTCTTTAGTTTTCTCTGTGATTGTTGGTGGTATGCCTTCTATCGCATCGGTTACGGAAAAAGTTGTTCCTTGGATGGCTGCTCTGTATATCGGTATGGCTCTGATTGTTATCGGTTCTAACCTTGATCAAGTTGGCCCTGCGTTCAGCGCAATCTTTATAGGTGCATTTACTGGTGAAGGTGTTGTTGGTGGATTCATTGGTGCGTTAATTCAAGGCTTGAAACGTGCAACGTTCTCGAACGAAGCAGGTGTAGGTTCAGCAGCTATCGCTCACTCAGCGGTAAAAACAAAAGAGCCAATCACCGAAGGTCTAGTATCCCTATTAGAACCGTTCGTTGATACAGTAATCATTTGTACAATGACTGCATTGGTTATCACTATCGCTGGCTTAAACGTAGGTCCGTTCGATGGTTCTGGTTTAACGGGTGTAACGCTGACTGCAGCATCGTTTACTGAAACGGCAGAAGTATTCAAATATACACTCGCTCTCGCGGTAATCATGTTTGCATTTTCTACCATGATCTCTTGGTCGTACTACGGTCTTAAAGCTTGGACTTACCTATTTGGTGAAGGCAAAACAACGGAGCTGATTTTCAAAGTGATGTTCTGTGTGTTTGTTGTTATTGGTGCCACGATTCAATTTGGTGCGGTAATCGACTTCTCTGATGCGGCTATCTTTGCGATGTCTATCTTCAACATTCTTGGTCTGTACTTCTTGATGCCAGTTGTGAAGAAAGAACTGCAATCGTTTGTTGCTCGTGTGAAATCAGGCGAAATCAAAACGTATGAGAAATAATGTTTAGTGGAATGAGGTTGCTCTAGTAGCTAACTGGACTCTAAGAAACGATACAGCTCTAAAAACGAAACTGTTCTAAAAATTTTTGTAAGACCCTTTGCTTGAGAAAGCGTAAACAGGACTGCAACTTATCCAAAATCCCTACTAGCTTGGCTTGTGGGGATTTTTTATGTCTGAATGATTAGGCGAGTAACTATCCTCAATGCCCTGCTCACTCTTTTCGCCCTTTTCACTATCGTGTTCAACGTCGACACGACGAATCAACTCTTCTACTTCGATCATCTCTTTTTGCGCTAATGGCGAACAACAATCATCGAAACAATAAGCTATGGTGCAGTTCTCACAAAGATACTCTGGCATCACCCCATCCCTTGTCGTCAAAGCAGCCAAATACGAGCGAGCAATCGACTTCGTGTTCATCCTGAACAACACTATTATGCAGCGACTCTGAGCTGAAAATATGTATGCAAAGTCATTTAATAGACAATAAGTAACATATCATTGTGGATATACGTATCTATTCACAAATATCTAAGCAAACAATGAAAACACGCAAATAATCAATAATGACAAAGCACTGGAGCTATGCTCCCGAGAAAACGCAAAACGCCCACATCACGTGTGTGATGTGGGCGTTTCAATATTTACTACAAAACTAACGTTAGGTTGGTAAAGCCTACGGCTTATAAACCCATCTCTTCAGTTAATGTTTTGATTTGTTTGAGGTCCATAGTGTGAACTTGAATCATTTGTCTGATATCACTCAATCGAGAGTTAGCGTTATCTTGTTTCTCACAAGCATTTGATTTTGAATCCCATGATGTGCCATCTAAAAACACGTCACACGCCTTTTTTAAAGAGCCAAGTTTCTGTTCAAGTTCATCTCTTTCTTTCTCAAGCTTTTCAAGTTCTTGAGAAATTTGTAATTCTTTACGGAACAATTCACGAGAGCGTTCAAACAAAGTCGACTGCATATCCGCCTGACGGTTTAGCTTCAGGTTATCCTGTTTAGTTTTGTCTAGCGTTTGCTTTTGTTCGTTTAACTGTTGTTCTAGCGAGTAGTTCGCTTTCTCTAAAACTGCAGATTGTTTCGCTAAGTCTTGGACCTCTTTTTGATGCTCTTCAGCCTGTTTGACTAGCGCGGCTTCTACTTTTGCATCGACCTCGGTATCGACTTTTGCCACCTTCGCTTCCACTGACGTCATCAATTCCGTTTTACTGTCGCGCAATTCTTGATATCGGGTTTCAAGTACCTGATAAGTGGACTCCCACTTCGAAGCCGTCACTGTAGAACCGATTAAGCCACCTAGCGCTAAACCTATAACCGCAGCAATGCCGATATAAAGCTGACTGCGCTTATCACGTTCTTCAATAACAACCACTTCATCTTGTTCGCTTTGTCCAGATTGCTGGTTCACTAGCGGGTACTCCCAAAATATGTTTAACATTACGCGGTCACTGATGTTCAAGATTCAGTTAAACCTATCACCTAAGCCTTGAATACATCACCTAAGTTCATGTCCACTCGCTCGCTGTCGTTTGAACACCGCTCATTTAAAAACGCAGTAGAAACCACCGCGCCTAACGAGTTAACTCCGAAATCATCAAGCTGGCTGTATACAAAAGGAAGCAGCTAACGATAACTATCACTACCCCTTTTTGCACCTTTTCGTTAGTCCGATAACGAAACAGTACACATGCCAAAGCTAATAAAAAAACAATCGCTATTAGTCGAGTCATAACTCCTCCTTGTTTCTCTATTTTATACCATTTAAATAAGCAAGTTACGTCAGAGTCACGTTGTTTGATCATTTAGTTGAACAACATTTGTGCAAACAGATATTTTGTAGCTGACATCACATTTTATATGATCTAGGATACGCCTACAGATTACCTGATTATTTAGGTAATTGTTCCAATGAAGACTGCAGGAGAGTGGTTTTTAACTAAACTTTAACATTTAGTTAGATTGACCCGCCGAAGAAGTAAATCTTTCAGGTGCTTTATGCTGGTTAACCCCAGAAAAGTGAGGACTGTCGTTGGAGGAACCTCTGGAGAGAGCCGTACTACTTTGTTGTAGAAAGCGGCCGCCGAAGGAGCAAGCTTAGTGCCCGTAACTTATCTATAAGTGATTCGCTAAGTGAAACTCTCAGGCAAAAGGACAGAGGAGTGGAAAGCAACAAACCTTAATTAACAATAGAATTCTATCTAGAAATCCGTATGTATTAAGTGGTGCTATCGATCCCTGTGATCTGCGCTGCCTTCCCTCTTCTCCTTAAATTTTTAATTTATTAAGGGGAATCTATGAACCACCTACAAGCTACACTACAAACCATCAACCAATTCGTTTGGGGACCACCACTGCTTATTCTGCTAGTGGGGACAGGTATCTACTTTACTTTTCGCTTAGGCTTGCTCCAGTTTAGACACCTCCCAACGGCACTAAAAATGGTGTTCAGCAAAGACAAATCGGGTACGGGTGATGTATCAAGTTTCGCCGCTTTGTGTACTGCGCTTTCAGCGACCATTGGTACAGGTAACATCGTTGGTGTAGCGACCGCAATTAAGATTGGTGGCCCTGGTGCCCTATTCTGGATGTGGCTTGCTGCTGTATTTGGTATGGCGACTAAATATGCAGAATGTCTACTTGCCGTTAAATACCGCAGAACCGATAGTAATGGTGAAATGGTTGGCGGCCCAATGTACTACCTTCAATACGGTGTCGGCTCAAGAGTCTTAGCGGTGATGTTCGCTGTGTTCGCTTTGGGTGTTGCCTGCTTCGGTATTGGTACCTTCCCACAAGTCAACGCAATCTTAGACGCAACTCACATCTCATTTGGCGCTTCGCGTGAGATGTCTGCGGTTGTTCTTACGATATTGGTGGCAGTTGTAACCCTTGGTGGTATCCAATCTATCGCTAAAGTGGCAGGGAAAGTTGTCCCTACTATGGCGGTTATGTACGTCGTCGCGTGTTTAAGCGTTCTGATTTCAAATGCAGATCAACTACTGAATGCCATTACCCTTGTTGTTACCTCTGCGTTTACTAACACAGCAGCAACAGGAGGTTTCTTTGGTGCGAGCATCATGCTTGCCATCCAATCAGGTATTGCTCGTGGTGTGTTCTCTAATGAATCTGGCTTGGGTAGTGCGCCAATGGCTGCGGCTGCGGCAAAAACAAATTCATGCGTGAAGCAAGGACTTGTCTCTATGACGGGTACCTTCTTTGACACCATCATCATCTGTACAATGACAGGTTTAGCACTGATCTTAACTGGCGCTTGGCAGACTGATCTCTCTGGTGCTGCAATGACCACTCATGCATTCGCTGTAGGTTTGAACGCAGACACCCTTGGCCCAATGCTGGTTTCTGTTGGCTTAATCTTCTTTGCGTTTACAACAATTTTAGGTTGGAACTACTACGGTGAGCGCTGCGTTGTATTTTTGTTGGGTACTAAAGCCGTTCTACCTTACAAGATAATCTTCATCGCGTTGGTGGCTTCTGGGGCATTCTTAAAGCTCGACATGATCTGGATAATGGCAGATATCGTGAATGGCCTAATGGCAATTCCGAACCTAATCGGACTTATTTTACTACGCCATGTTGTTGTCGAAGAAACGAAGCTCTTCTTCAAGCCTCTAACTTCTTCAAATGATAGCGAAGCAGTTAGAGTATAACCTAAATTGATTGAACACAAAGCCCGCACTCACTTCAAGTGCGGGCTTTTTTATATTCACTCGAAAGTTAAACTGACTAAGTTATGACTACCGAATATCCATAAATAAATACAATATTTATTCGGGTACGGTTCCAATTAAATATTAGACAAAGATTAATAAAAATCCACTAATATAAAACTCACTAATAAAATAAACTCTTAATTAGACATTGCTTACTTTTAAAAAATTGTGACTAAGTGTCAGTATTTTTGTCAAAAACGAATAAACTGCACTTTTGTTTTAACCGCTCAAAAACACACCCCAATAAAATATGTGACTTTAATTCATATATTAGTCCGTTTATAGTCATCTACACTGTTGAGAGAATTATAATAAAAATAAAACGTTGGCTATATGATCAGATTCGACCCTATTAAAAACCGTATTTATAACGACGAACGTTCTATTAAAATAGGATATCGTGAGACTTGTGTTTTAGAGTTATTACTTAAAAATTCGCCCGAGATTGTAAGTAAACAGGATATTATTAGCTTCGCATGGGGAAGCGAGTTCATAGGGGATACATCACTTGCAAAGTGTATCAGCTTACTTCGCCAAGGGTTCGTTAAGCTTGGCATCAGAGAAACACCCATCGTCACGGTGCCGAAGGTCGGTTACCGCCTTATTGATGAGTGTGTCTTTATCGACTCGCAGCCACAAAGCGAAGACACTATTCTTTTCAATCCAGTGAGCGACCAAATTCCACTCGACCATAGTAGCATTGCTGCCTCCATTCCAGACGATCATAAACCTGAATCCAAATCGAGTTTACCTGCTGCGCAACAAGTCAGCTTATACAAAAACAGACTGTGTTACTTCACAACCGCTTGTTTACTGATGGCGTCGGCGCTATTGGCTTTTGCTAAGATCAATGATGAGACCCTCAGTGATCTCACCCCCGTTAACCGACTCAGTGAACAATGGGTTGGTCAGATACAAGTTCTCCAGGATCCAGAGATGGTCCTAAGTCCAGAACTGGAGGCTATTCTCTATAAACATCAATGTGATTGTGTAGCATACATAAGCGATGAACCTGACTATTCTGAGCTCTCCATACTCAACAAAGCAACGCGTCAATCCGTCAATATCTTTTACACCGCAACGCAATTGGATCAAGCGAGTGCAGAGATAGCGTTATTCCTAGAAAGAGGCCAATTATGATGCCATTTATAGCTCTGTTTTCCTCGTTAACGTTATTCATTGGTATATGGAGTATCCCTTCCTCTCCACCACAAGAGGAGCGCCATTATCAACATAGCGTGGTGGATCTCATACTCGATGGAAATGTACTACGTACCGATGGACTCACCAAAATAAGTGATAACAAGGTTCTACACCTTATATCCGTTCAAGATGACAACGTGCCCGACCCTATTGTTCTTCGCTTTAAAGGAGAAGCAGGTCCTTCTCAATCACTTTTTTTTTCAATATCAGGCACTATCGACTTAGTTTCCGTACAAAAAATAAGTAAAACAATGAATGACAGCTTGTTGTCACCCTACCTACTCATCAACAATGACCCATTAACACTCAAGGTTGATATCTTAAGTTCGAACGATTTATTTGCCATAATCCGCACATGTAATACAGGCCGAACACAACTACTAGCTAAACGATAGTCTAAATTGATGGAGTAAATTAACTACCATTTTCTCATATTTAATAAATTGGATAACCATCTATATTACCCATACAAACGGTTGGTTATCTTATTTATTCATCCTATAACTAATATATTCTTTTCGTCGACCTAAACACTTCAAATAGCATCCTCAATGTCAGTTTCTCACTAACATCAAGAAATATTGACGTCCGAGTATCAAAAGTATTTCCTCATTTCATAAAAACAGCTTGAACTCCATCAAATAATTTTCTTTACGTTGCATAGCGTTTCATTAATAAAACAAAACCAACATTACAAGTCATTGAATTAAAGTGGAAAATTAATTCAACCCTTTTCAGTATCTATCTATTTATCAACATGAAAAAGTGAACTTGTCTTGTTAACTGCACGGCACAAAAAACATTATCAAAATAGAAAAATTACAAATGAGGGAATTGTTCATGATCCGAATAAACAGAAGTCTCTTAGCAACCGCAGTGTTGTCTGTTCTATCAACCGGTGTAAACGCAAAGATTTACCCAGACCAAATCGTGTTTGACCAACTTGGTGAAGATGTATGTCGCTCTGGTTATCGTCCTATAGACCGTTATGAAGCCGAAGAGCAGAAGAGTGCTTTGGTCGCTCGTATGGGCACTTGGCAGATCACAGGCTTAAAAGGAAACTGGGTAATCATGGGGCCTGGTTATCATGGCGAAATTAAGCAATCAAGCAGTGGGTCAACGTTCTGTTACCCAAACAACGACCAATCTGAAATCCCTAACTATTCCGCCAAATCGGTTCAGGAAGGCAGCGAAATCGATGTTCAGTATGAATTAGTGAACAACCGTAACGACTTTGTTCGCCCATTAAGCTATTTAGCCCACAACCTAGGTTACGCATGGGTTGGCGGTAATAACAGTCAGTATGTTGGCGAAGACATGACGATAAAGCGCTCTGGCGACAGTTGGGTGATACAAGGAAATAACAATGGATCTTGTAGCGGTTATCGTTGTGGTGAAAAAACCAAAATCACCGTCGACAACTTTGCCTACACCGTTAACGATGACAACTTTTGGCATGGTGATGTTGTCGAATCAGACCGTGAATTAGTGAAGACCGTTTACGCTACCGCAAGAAACAACAGTAATATCGCCCAACAAGTGGTTGTCGATCTGAAAGTAGACGAATCAACAAACTGGTCGAAAACGAACAGCTATGGATTCTCGCAAAGCGTTCAAACAGAAAATACGTTTAAGTGGCCTCTTGTTGGCGAAACTAAACTCACTATTAAGTTTGAAGCCAACCAAAGCTTCTCTAAATCCAATGGTGGTTCTACTAGTGAACAAGTGACACTTCAAGCGCGCCCTATGGTTCCAGCAAACTCAGAGCTTCCGATTCGAGTTGAATTGTATCGTTCAAGCATCTCCTACCCATATCGATTCAACGCCGACATTAGTTACGATGTTGAGTTTAATGGCTTCCTTCGTTGGGGTGGCAACGCATGGCACTCCCATCCAGACAACCGCCCTTACAAAGCTCACACCTTTACTATGGGTCGAGGCAGCGATAAATCCGCAGACATTCGTTACCAGTGGGATCACCGATACATTCCAGGTGAGACAAAATGGTGGGATTGGGGCTGGGCAATCAAAGAAGCTGGCTTATCAAACATGCAGTACGCAACAGGCGGAAGCTTACGCCCATTCCACTCTTATGTGTCGGGTGACTTTTACGCTGACTCTCAATTTGCCGGTACCATTGAGATTGGCCAAGCAACACCGATTACCAACAATTTACGTAGCAAAAGAAGTGTTGATTCCGTCAACGAAACCACTGAGCGCATTGGAGATATCGAAGTCACCACCAACTTCAATGCTGATGAGTTGAGCGACCTAGGTTTTGAAGGTGCAGAGATGAACGTTAGCGTCGTTGAATAACTACGTTGTTTAATCAGAGCGCTACAAAGTTCTACAAGCCTTAAAACGCAAAAGCCCACGATATATCGTGGGCTTTCATATGTTCTATCAGAAAACGGTGAACTACACAGGCTCTTCCATTAGAAGCTTTACGCCCAGCCCCACCAGCACCATGCCTGTCACACCTTCCATCCACTTCATAAAGCTCGCATTCTTAAGCAAGTTTTTAGCGGAGTTAAGAGCACCAGCTAAGCCACATTGCCAAACCATCGCAATCATAAAGTGGACCGAAGCCATCAGCATGGATTGTAATAACGGTGAACCTTCAGGGTTTACGAATTGAGGCAGAAAAGCCAAATAGAAAACCGCCGTTTTCGGGTTAAGAACATTAGACAAGAAGCCTTCACGCAAAGAACGCTTAGCACTGTAGGCTTGCTTAACTTGTTCACCCACCTTCACTTCGCCACCATTTTTCATCAAAGCTCGTAAACTGCTTAAGCCAAGCCAAATCAGGTAAACCGCGCCCACCATTTTAACGGCTTGAAAGAGTTCAGCTGATTGGGCAAGAATCGCGGAGATCCCCACAGCAGAGAAAAAGGCGTGTACATAAAGACCGCTACAAATACCAAAGCTGGTCATACAACCGTCAGCTAAGCCCGAGCGGCTCGTATTGCGAATCACTAATGCCGTATCTAAACCCGGCGTTAATGTTAAAATAGTGATGGCAATAAGAAATGCCTCAAAGTTCAAAATATCCATATCATTGTCATTCTTGTTCAGCAATTTATCATCAATACCGTGTATCTGAACAATTCGCAAGCAACAATTTCGATCAGCGATACAACTCACTGATTTTGTGCACACTGATACAGTTTAACTTGTTAAAAAATAGTAAATTTTCGACATCACTTGCCTTGGTCGTTTAAGCTATATTTTCTACTAGCTATATATTTTCTACTATAGTTCGCAGCTTCTAGAAGCAGGCAAAGTAAAAACCACAATAAGGTAACAAACACTGAGATGAGCCTAACCTCCGGCGTTGCCAGTAGGATCATTAAAAGAAACTAAATTAAGAGTAGTCAAATGAGCGCATTCAAAAAACTAGTCGAACACTCTAAAAAATGTTCACGCTTTCAACACCTAGCCGCTATTTGTGGTTGGGACCAAGCTTCCATGATGCCGGCTGGCGGTAACCAAGCTCGTAGTGAAGCGATGGCCGAGCTATCTGTTCATATTCACGGATTAATGACGCAACCGCAACTTGGTGATTGGATTGCAGACGCTGAAAACGAAGCGCTGAACAACGAGCAACAATCGTCACTTAGTGAAATCAAACGCCAATGGCAACAAGCGAACCTACTTCCAGAAAAACTGGTTGAAGCGAAATCTCTAGCAGGTTCAAAATGTGAACATGCATGGCGTAGCCAACGTGGAGAAAACGACTGGGTTGGTTTTGAAAAGAACTGGCGTGAAGTGGTTGAGCTGTCACGTGAAGAGGCGCAAATTCGCGCTGATGCTGCTAACCTAACACCTTATGATGCGATGCTTGATATCTATGAACCGGGCACCAGTTCTGCTTCGCTGGATACCCTATTTGCAGACGTTAAAACTTGGCTTCCAGGCTTGATTGATGAAGTGATCGAAAAGCAATCGAGCGAGCAATTTAATGCGCCATCTGGCATCTATTCGACCGAGAAACAAAAAGCACTTGGTTTAGAAGTCATGAAACTGCTTCAGTTCGACTTCGAACACGGCCGATTAGATGAAAGTGTTCACCCATTCTGTGGCGGCGTCCCTTCAGACGTGCGTATTACGACTCGCTACGATGAAGCTGAATTCGTTCAGAGCTTGATGGGTATCGTCCACGAAACGGGGCATGCACGTTATGAGCAAGGTTTACCTAAACACCTAGCAGGCCAACCTGCCGGTGAAGCTCGATCTATGGGTATCCATGAATCTCAGTCTTTGTTCTTCGAGATGCAAGTTGGCCGCAGCGATCCGTTCATTGGACACTTAGCGAACCTCACGGGTCAACAATTCTCTGGTTCAGAGTTTGAGAAAGAGAACTTCCAGAAGATCTACACGCGCGTGAAGAAAGACTTCATCCGTGTTGATGCCGATGAGCTGACCTACCCAGCGCACGTGATTTTACGTTACGAGATTGAGCGTGACTTAATCAACGGTAAGATCAAACACACCGACGTGCCAGAACTTTGGAGTACCAAGATGCAGTCATACCTTGGCTTAAGCACCCAAGGCAATTTCACTAATGGCTGTATGCAGGATATTCACTGGACAGATGGCGCATTCGGTTACTTCCCATCTTACACACTAGGTGCGATGTACGCGGCTCAGTTTATGGCTTCAATGAAGAAAACGGTTGATGTGAACTCAGTAATTGAAAGTGGTGACCTATCGCCTATCTTCACTTGGTTAGAATCGAATATTTGGAGCAAAGGCAGCCTGCTGGCCACTGATGATTTAGTGAGAGGTGCGACAGGTGAAACACTTAACGCTGCATACTTTAAAAAGCACCTAGAAGAGCGCTATCTATAATCACTTGATACTAAGCCTTCCTATTGTTATTTGAAGGAAGGCTTAGTCTTCACTGATATAGAGCTTTGTCCCTATGGTAATAGCCGCAGATTATCTGTAATGTTTATTAAACTTAGGTTGTGGGATAAAATCATTATAATATAGTTACTTACGTGAAAACTTTCCTTTTTTAAATACCTTCCATAAAAATAATTTCAATTTATTTTACTTTTCTGCATCCAAATACCTTGTTCGATTGTAGTACCTAGTAACAGCAGGAAAAAGCTGTTTTTCAAATTCAAAATCGACTGATAAAAAGGGATACGACAGTGAAAAAACAATACATATTGAAAGCATTAAAAATCACCGCAACATCAGCTCTAATGGCTATGGCTGCTCAATCCTATGCTGGTACCTTTTCTCAAGACAACCTACCAAGTGAAGTGCGTGTGCCGGAGGGTAACAAAGTCGCCATGTTTACTGTTGCGGAAGGTAATATCACATGGGAGTGCAAAGTAGACAGTTCAAATGACAAGAGTGCAAAATGGGCATTTGCTGGTCCTCGAGCCATTTTAAGTGATAATAAAGGCAACCATTTAGTCTCTTATTTTGGTCCTCCTGCAACATGGGAATCTCTTGATGGTTCATCTATTACCGGTAAACAACTGGCCGTTTCCCCTTCAGATAAAGGCAGTATTCCGATGCAGTTAGTCAAAGCAAATGAGTCTATGCGTTCTGGTACATTAAAAGATGTCACTTATATACAGCGTATTAATTTAAAGGGCGGTGCTGCTCCAATGACAGGTTGTACTATGGATAAACTTGGTCATAAAGTCGTGGTTAACTACTCTGGTGAGTATCTATTCTGGAAACAAAAGTGATCGCATTACCGCCACCGTACACGAGAATAAACACTGACTAAATAATGACTTAAAACGTCCAGTTTCGTATACTGGACGTTTTATAAACAGGTATATCGTGTGTCAATATCGACAGAGTTCGACTATGAAAGTGTTCTAATGCACTGCGCTCAAGGCGATCGCCAAGCCTTAAGACAGTTATATGAACAGGAAGCATCAAGATTACTCACTGTAGTGCTGAGGATTTTGCAAAACCGTGCTTTATCCGAAGACGTTGTGCATGACGCCTTTATAAAAATTTGGAAAAATGCAAACTCCTACCATCAAGAGCTAGGGTCCGCACGTGGTTGGATATATACGTTAACCCGTAATTTAGCGTTAAATGCACTTAAACACTCCAACCGCCAAATCTTATCAGAACCAGATTTGTTACTCGCTCTATGTGATAGTCAAGTATTGGACTTAGCAGAGCGGCCAGATGGTATTTCTGAACTTTCAGAAGATCCTTTGGCACAAACGTCTCTACAAACATGTTTGGAATATTTAGAACCGGAACGCAAATTGTGTATATTGCACGCTTATGTTGATGGCTACACCCAAGACGAAATTTCTCAATTGCTTAACAAACCCCTTGGTACCGTAAAATCATGGATTAAGCGCAGCTTGAATGCTTTAAAGGGGTGTCTGCAATGAAAAAAGATACGCAACAAATTCCTATCAACGATGATAATTTAGCCGGCCAATATGTGCTTGGCACACTGACAGAAGAAGAACGATATAATTTTGAACAACGTTTAGCTGACAGTACCGAATTGCAACAAGCGGTTAATCAATGGCAAACCCATTTTTTGTCTATTACTGATAGATTAGAGCCAAAAGTCGCCTCTCAACCTTTATCTGCACGTATTGAGCGCAGCATAGATGAACTTGAAGAATCTTCTAAACCGGTAACGCAATCAAGACCTGAACCACAAAGCTATTTCTGGCAAAGTCTCGGTTTATGGCGGGCTATCTCAATGGCGTGTCTTGTACTAGCTATGGTACTAGGTTTTAAATTACAGACCCTTGAACCAATGCAGAGCACACCGACTTATATCGCGGTGTTAGTACAACCAGAAAACAAAAACCCAAGTTGGGTAATTCAAACCACTCATGCCAATCAGATGCAACTAGTGCCCCTAGGTGCAGTGAGAATACCAGAAGGCAAAGCATTACAATTTTGGACAAAAGCCGATGATTGGGATGCACCTGTTTCACTAGGATTAGTCAGAGAAGGCGAAACGCTTAATCTAAATATTAGTGAATTACCGCCACTAACAGAAAACCAATTGTTCGAACTAACTTTAGAGCAAGAAACAGGCTCTTCTACAGGTCGCCCAACTGGCCCTATTACCTCAATTGGTCGCGGCCTTTCGATATAGTGAGCAGATAATTTAAAGACCATTCCCTATAGAATGAATAGAAAGAAGGCTGAGCAGGTTACTGACTCAGCCTTTTTTGACGGCAGATAAAGATCAGCCACGTTCTATCTATTCAGAACTTCATAGACCTCAGTCGCCTTTCAACATATCTAAAAATATCTGTCTCGACTCGGGTGTGTTGTCTCTGTGGGTTTCGTACTTTATATGTGCCTCGGCATCGGCAGACTGAGATAATTTGATACTCCAAAGTGCTATCAATTGGTTCGGTACAATTGAATATCGAACGTCGATAACACGCAGATCATCCATTGGATCTTGTGCCACGTAACCATTTGAGAACCAGCGAAAACGCTCAATGTCTTTTGCTTGTTGTGAATTAGGATCGAGCCAAGGGAAATCTTGACTCACATTCAGTTTAGCTACTGAGTCTCCGGGATAAGTTTTAACGGATGTGCCGGCTCGAACAGCATCTACGTAGTATCGAGATTCTGTTTCGTACACCACTTTCCACACTAAGATATTCGCAAAGCTCGGTTTGGCCTCTAGCCGAATAGGTGTATGTTGTCGCTCTTGTGCTAATTGCCAGCCTATGGCTTCTGCCCTATCCCTTTGTATCATTCCTAACGTCGGATAAATCAAAGCCCACAGAAACGCGATGCGAGCCAGCAAAGGGATTCGTTTCCATGTTGCAAACACAAGCAATATTAAGATGGGAAGTGTATAGACAGGATCGATAATCGAAATGGTATTCCAAGCATAACGCTCATTGGTAAGCGGCCAAAACAACTGAGTGCCATACGTAGTACAAGAATCTAATAAAGCATGTGTGCCATAGCCTAACGCGCAATACAGCCAGCTCTGTTTAAACGAGAGACCGCGCCTTTTAGCAATCAAAAGATGTAAAACCAGAGCGCAGATCAAGCTGCCAATAGGGATAAACAGAAGTGAGTGAGTAAATTGTCGATGGAACTCCAATGCCAGTAAAGGATCACTCTCCGATCGAATAAACGCATCTAAATCTGGGGCCATTCCAGAGAGTAAACCTAGACCCCCAGCGACCACTAAATGTTGTTTTTTACTCGCCGCTTGTGACAAAGAAGCACCTAGCACGCCCTGCGTTAACGGATCCATAAATCACTCACTTTTAGCATTCCCTTGATCTGAACAAGTACATTTAGCTATAGCAGTGAATCCAGTTAAACAACAATATTTTGTCAATATACTCATAGACATAATCGTATAAATGTAGACTGGCAAACAAAAAAAGCAGCCTGATGACTGCTACTTTCTATTGTTATTATTGGAGCTACCCACTGATAGCTGCAACATAGGCAGCCGAACAACCAAAACTTAGCGAGCGACCATACTTGCAGCGATAACAACCAACAGTACTGAAAAGATCTTCTTAATTATTGGAACTGGCAAGTGGTTTGTAGCTTTTGCGCCTAACGGAGCCGTGAACCAAGAGGTGCACACAATACCCAGTAACGCTGGTAAATAAACAAAACCTGCAAATCCATCGGTTAAAGCAAATTGGCTACTGCCCGCAGTGATATAACCGATAGAACCAAACAATGCGATTACAATGCCACACGCAGACGCACAGCCGATCGCCTTTTTCATATCGACCGAAAAGAACGTTAATAGTGGAACTAACAACGCACCGCCACCAATCCCTATCATGGCAGACAACCCGCCAGTAATGGTTGTTAAAACGGTTAATACCCCTTTATTCGGTAGTTTTCGTTCGTTAGGCGTGCCGCTTTTACTGCTTAAGAACATCTTAATCGCGATAAGAACTACGCTCACAGCAAACACGATACGAACGACCTTTTCCGGCAATAACGCCGCCATAAAACCACTAACCAAAGCACCAAGGGCAACACCCAGCATGATCCAAGGTGCCAGATCCCAAGGCACGTTGCCATTCTTGTGGTGAGCGAGCGCAGAAGACGTTGAAGTAAATAGAATCGAGGCCAACGAGGTCGCAATCGCAGCAACAACAACTTGGTCGGACGGCAGAACTTCTAAGTAAAGTAAAATGCTGCTTAACACAGGAACAATGATCAGCCCTCCGCCAATACCCAAAAGCCCGGCAAGAAAACCAACACCACTGCCTAGTAACGCACAGTAGAAAATCAAAAACAGCAATTCACTCATTTCATCCATCTCTTATTAAATTAATTTACCTTAAATAACACCACTATTAATGCGGTTATATTTCCATTAAGCTAATTAATATAACTGACACCGACTTAAACATTCAAACATATAGATCATGAATATTCCTCATGATGAATGTGAAGTAATACCATTATTAATCCCACACCTATCCACGTATAAAAACCTTAAGCGATTAACTTTATACGACATTAATTCTACTAAGTATTAATTTCAGAAAGCATAGCCTTCGATTCTTAATCCGGTCACAAGCAAAAAATAAAAGCAGTTTTAATACTAAAGACCGAGAGAACCAGACAACGAATTGGGATACTAGACCAGCATGAATAAAGAATTTAATTTTACGATCAAAAGCATTAGCCTCGACGAAAACTACCAGCCTGCAGACAGCACGCGTATCACAACCAACTTTGCGAATTTGGCGAGAGGTGACAGCCGTCAAGCGAACTTGCGTAATGCACTAGAAATGATCGATAACAGTTTCAACGCGTTAGCACACTGGGATAACCCTAAGGGCGACCGTTACTCTGTTGAGCTTGAAATCATTTCTGTTGATATGGACATTGAAAGCAACGGCGAAGCATTCCCTTCAATTGAAGTGCTGAAAACCAATATTGTAGACCGTAAAACTAACGAACGTATTGAAGGCATTATCGGAAATAACTTCTCTTCTTATGTTCGAGATTATGACTTTAGCGTACGTCTATTGGACCATAATAAAGGCCAAGATAAATTCAGCATTCCAGAAGATTTTGGTGATTTACACGGCAAGCTTTTTAAATATTTCGTTAACTCTGACGCTTACAAAAAGAACTTTAATAAGCCACCTGTTATTTGCTTAAGCGTGTCAGATAATAAAACCTATTACCGCACTGAAAACCAACACCCAGTATTAGGTTTTGAATACCAACCGAATGAGTCTTCTTTAACTGAGCAATATTTTAAGAAGATGGGCTTACAGGTTCGTTATTTCATGCCGCCAAATACTGTTGCTCCTCTGGCTTTTTATTTCTTTGGTGATCTGCTGAACGATTACTCTAACCTAGAGCTTATCAGCACCATCAGTACCATGGGCACGTTCCAGAAAATCTACCGTCCTGAGATTTACAACGCGAACGCGGTTGCAGGCAACTGTTACCAACCAAACTTGAAAAACTTGGACCATTCACTGACTCAGATCGTGTATGACCGAGAAGAACGCGGCAAGTTAGCTATTGAGCAAGGTAAATTCGCAGAAGAACATTTCATTAAGCCATATCAATCGGTTCTTGAGAACTGGTTTGCCAATTACGCGCTTTAATCAATTTATTAGGCGCTTTAATCCATTAATTACGCGCTTTGGGCAATCTAAGGATAGGCAAAATTAATTATGAAAACACTATTACCGACTTCAACAGCAGGCAGCTTACCTAAGCCGTCTTGGCTAGCACAACCAGAAACACTTTGGTCTCCATGGAAACTGGAAGGCGACGAATTAACAGATGGCAAGCAGGATGCCCTACGTGTGTCTCTGCATGAGCAACAGCAAGCCGGTATTGATATAGTGAGTGATGGCGAACAGACCCGCCAGCACTTTGTGACGACCTTCATTGAACACCTAAATGGTGTCGATTTCGAGAAGCGCGAAACGGTTAAGATCCGCGACCGCTACGATGCAAGTGTACCGACTGTTGTTGGCCCAGTTTCTCGTCAGAAATCGGTGTTTGTTGAAGATGCGAAGTTCTTACGTCAGCAAACCGATCAACCTATTAAGTGGGCTCTGCCTGGGCCAATGACCATGATCGATACACTTTACGATGCGCATTATCAAAGCCGCGAAAAACTCGCTTGGGAATTTGCGAAGATCCTAAATCAAGAAGCAAAAGAGCTTGAAGCCGCTGGCGTTGATATTATTCAGTTCGATGAACCAGCATTTAATGTGTTCTTTGATGACGTAAATGATTGGGGCATTGCTTGCTTAGAAAGAGCCATTGAAGGGCTAAAGTGCGAGACCGCGGTACATATTTGCTATGGTTACGGCATCAAAGCCAATACTGATTGGAAAAAGACATTAGGCACGGAGTGGCGCCAATACGAAGAAGTCTTCCCTAAGTTGCAGCAATCGAATATCGATATCATCTCTTTAGAATGTCACAACTCTCATGTACCACTTGAACTACTTGAGCTGGTTCGAGGCAAGAAAGTGATGGTCGGTGCAATTGATGTGGCAACCGATTCGATTGAAACACCAGAAGAAGTCGCCAGCACTCTTAGAGAAACACTTAAGTATGTTGACGCCGATAAACTCTACCCATGTACCAACTGTGGGATGGCTCCCCTACCTCGCCAAATAGCATCGGCTAAACTCAATGCGTTAAGTGCTGGTGCAGAGATTGTTCGAAAAGAGCTATCAGCGTAACCCTCTATACGTATATCCAAAGCTAAACCTAGCTCTTGAAGCTTAAACCAGTTATCACAGCCTAAGTCGCATATCAGCGCTTAGGCTTTCTTTTTCCTACACATCACTTTACTCAGAGAAACTGTCTATGTCGATGCGGTTATCTATTTAGCAAGCTCTTCATTCATCGAAGAAAACTGTCATCTTCTTCAGAGTTATTAGTGCCTTATTAAGCCCCAAGAAGCGGTAGATGCTTTCGTTTTTGATAAGTTAAAGCAAGCTCCAAGCACTGTTTGATTGCTACTTCAGGCATGGGCTCAGATAAATGCAATACAATTGCCCTATTACCTTGAAACTGCAGTGTATCTCCATGTAACTCTCGAAATGTATCAACGAGCTTAGTTTGGCAGTTGAAAAATAAAGAGTAGTTATTCGGCGATTTCAATTTCCAATCAATTCGAATTGGGCTGCCCGCTTTAACACTGTAACTAGGTTCTCCCCACTTAAGAGACTCTTCAACTTCCCCTAACTTCAATTCACAGGACAGATCAAGAATGAGAGAGCGCAACTCTTCTAGTCGAATTCGAGCGTTCTCCGGATATTCTTCAAAACGATTTTTGACTAGCTTGTCCACTGAAACCTCCGATGAACCTAACAAATGGCGTAACTATTGTGTAAATGGTTTGGACGCTCTACTAACATGAACTAAACTTAGTAGCTTGATTAATGGCTTAATGATTAACTGCGCACTACCCACTATAAATAACCAAGTACCACTTTCAATAAGAGACTCATTTAAAAAGAAAAAACTACCGATCAAAAACCAAACAGCTATTAACAAATCATTGAATGCACCTAAAGCCTCATAACGGCGCTGAATCACTATATGTTTCTTACCGATATCTACATCCAATTCAACACCTTGATTCACAAACTCTCCTTAGGTCGAACTATGATTAAAACTATAAATGGATATCAGACCGATGCTCCACTTGTCAACATAACGCTGCTAAAGTATGAACAAGCAATACCTGAGTCGCTGCAACCATAGGGTGACCGCAACCACCGAAACCACCGAAACCACACAGTGACAATGCCATACATTTCAAACCACTTTAAAATTACTTGTTTGAAGAATAAGAACTCCACACGGGTAAATCAGATACATCCGTAATTGAAACTTGCTTATTCTCCAAAAACGGATAACTGAAACCGGATAGCTTAATACGTTTCTGAAATATTATACTTTTGCATAAAGGTGTTAGAGCTCAAACACCCTACTAGATTTCCCAAAGTGATCGAAAAAGCAATAATAAAAATCACTGCTTTTGAGATATTTCCGGTAAAAATATTGCTTCCAAATAGGTAAGCCATTACTGAGCAAACAAATAATACAAAGGCATATTTATTCACGAGGAAAAACCATGGGATTTCAAATGCCCAAAGTTCACTGCGATCTTTAAAGGTAAACAAACCACCCATAACATAGGTTAGCGCACCGAAGATAGCTATGATAACCACGGTGAATATATAAGGAAAAAATGGTTTATCTACCAAAAGGTAATATCCCATACGCCAAGTAAAAAAGAATGAAACGATCCAAAAAATCACTACTGGACCAATTAGTAACCCCATATCTCCTCCTTGAATTTAATGAGTAACATGTATTCTCCCTCTTAAGGACCTTCCACATTTGAGTGGTATTTAACAACACCGAGACACTATGTCTGATTAGCCTTAGTTCTGCTGTATCGAGCTAGCTAAACCCATCATAGTCATCCTACTGTATAGCAAAATGGTGAAGTCTCTATTATATAGAAATTCAATTATTCAGAAAGACAGTCCTAAAGCTTTTAAAGCTTCCTCACATTGAGCTGCATTTTCAAATTGAATTCCAGTAATACCAACAGCGTTTGCGCCCATAACATTACACGGCATGTCATCTATAAATACGGTTTCCGAAGCATCTAATCTATGCTGCATAAGTAATGATTGATAGATTTCTGCTTGAGGTTTGAGTAGCCCTAACTCCGCAGACACTATCGCTCCGTAAAATAAAGGCCAAAACGTGTATGTAGACTTAAGATGGGAAACAATTTCGTGAACATTATCTGTTAACGCATAAACGTTGTAACCTGCTAACTTAACACGCTGCAGAAGATCAACAGAGCCGAAAATAAGGATTTGTGTTTGTTTGACGTAGTAAAATAAGCGCTCACATTCCAAGTGTGATAAATTAAGAAACTGCTGATACTGCGCTTTAGCATCAGATTCTGAAATTAAACCTTTATTTAAATCGAGCCAAGTTTCAGACTGAAAAATAGCCTTAACCAATACCTCAGGAGCTTTAACCTCACCAAATGTGAGCTTCACGATTTCCAAAGGAGTCCAACGGACAATCACGTTACCAATATCAAAGACTACATTTCTAATGCTTCCTGAGCTCATAGTTTCTCCTTTCACAGGTCTAATTCGCACTTCTTTTTAGTGACAGGAAATATATAACCATTCTCTTCTAACACTAATTAATTCATAAAACTGGGAGCTGTGTTTAACAACCGCTATCAAACCTCAACATTGATAGAATTAACATCTACCACCACTACGAAAATGTCGTTATTATTAACTTTGTAATTTAATAAAAAACGAAAAAACACACTCCTCAATAGGAAAGACGAATACATAAAATTAAAACAGAATAAATTATAGGAACTATCGTAATTTCATGTATTTATAATAAAAGTTTAAAATTAAAGAATTATCGATATAACAATCAATAATGTTTTTGTATATTATAGTTTACATACTATAAAATTTAATTTTCCTGAAAAACTTGCCATAATTCCACACGTTCTCCCAATCTTGATTCGCAACACATGGCATTAATGTGTTGCATATAGGCTTCCTATAAAGTCGTTGGGAAGAAGGAGTTTATATTTATATCAGGAACGAAAAATGAACCAAAAACGTCAATTAAGCTGGAAAATAGCAGCTATTCTAGGTACCGCTTTCGGCTTTACAGCGCATGCTGCAGAAATGGTAAAAGTGGATAATGATACATTGCTACAACAAAGTATCCTCGCTCAATCGAATAGTGTCGCCCCACTAGAATTAGGTTTTTCTGAAGTAAAGCGGGTAGTGTTGCCCAATGGAAAAACAAAAGTCCGTTACCAACAAACACACTTAGGTTTACCCGTTTTTGATACCTCGGTTGTGGCAACACTCTCTAAAAACCAGCCTACTAAAGTCTTCGGTTCAATGGCGCAAGGAATCAGTGGTGACCTATCAAGCATCACTCCCAAACTGAATAAAAAGCAAGCTATTGCCGCTGCACTTTCAGCTCATAAAACCTTGGTAGTCGATAACATTTCTGTTGAAAACAAAAATGCAAAACTGATGGTGAGACTAGATGAGAACCAAATCGCTCAGATGGTTTACTTGGTCGACTTCTTCGTCGCCTCCGATCACCCTGAGCGCCCTTTTTACTTCATTGATGCGATCACTGGAGAAGTCCTCCAAAAATGGGACGGATTAAACCATGCCAAAGCTCTGGGAACAGGTCCAGGTGGCAACATAAAAACGGCTCGATATGAATATGGAAGTGACTTTACGGGATTTTCCATAGACAAAACGGGCACCACTTGTACTTTGGAAAACTCCGCGGTTAAAACGGTCAACTTAAATAACGGAACCTCTGGTAACTCGGCATTCAGTTACAACTGTAGCGACAGCACCAATTACAATGACTATAAATACGTTAACGGCGCCTACTCACCTCTTAACGACGCTCATTATTTCGGTAATGTTGTATTTGATATGTACAAAGATTGGATGAACACGTCTCCCTTAACTTTCCAGCTTACCATGAGAGTGCACTACGGTTCTGATTACGAAAATGCTTTTTGGAACGGTACATCAATGACATTTGGGGATGGTAAAAATACCTTCTATCCGTTAGTCGATATCAACGTGAGTGCCCACGAAGTCAGTCACGGCTTTACTGAACAGAACTCTGGCTTGGTATATAAAAATATGTCGGGAGGGATTAACGAAGCGTTCTCAGACATTGCAGGCGAAGCTGCTGAATACTATCTGCGTGGAAATGTTGACTGGGTTGTCGGTAGCGATATCTTCAAATCAGAAGGTGGGCTACGTTACTTTGATCAACCGTCAAAAGATGGCCGATCTATAGATCACGCTTCTCAATACTACGATGGTTTGAACGTTCATTTATCTAGCGGGGTTTATAACCGTGCCTTTTACCTGTTAGCGAACAAATCTGGCTGGGATGTGCGTAAGGGCTTCGAGGTATTTACGGTTGCAAACCAACTTTATTGGACGGCAAACAGTACCTTTGACGCTGGGGCTTGTGGTGTTGCAAAAGCCGCCGCAGACATGGGTTACGAAGTTTCAGATGTTGAAGCCGCTTTTAGTACTGTCGGTGTCAATGCAAGTTGTGGAACGACGCCTCCAACTGGCAATATCTTAACCAAAGGCACTCCGATTGCGAACCTAAGCGGGAGCCAAAACTCTCAAACCTTCTATACTTTCACCGTTGAGTCAGCATCAAACGTAACAGTTTCAATGTCTGGTGGTTCAGGCGACGCGGATCTTTACGTTAAATCGGGAAGCAAGCCGACGACTTCAAGTTACGACTGCCGCCCTTACCGTCCAGGAAACACAGAACAGTGTAATGTGATTGCACAACCTGATGTAACGTATCATGTGTTATTGCGTGGGTACTCGAACTATTCTGGCCTAACATTGCGTTTAGATTGAGGTTAAAACGTACCGTTGAAGGTCGCAACCAATAACAAAGCCTACTCACATGAGTAGGCTTCATTGCTTATTAAGCAGTTAGATTTATCTAGAGACTTGGTACTTAAATCCAAGACCAACAACAGTCAGTATGTATAAGCGTTGCCGTGCGCTTATAAACATAAAAGGGTTAGCCAAGCGCTAGCCCTTTTTCTTATCTGAATTATACAAGCCAACAGATACCCTCATACCTAAGCGCGCTCTAAATCCCTACAAACCCAGGATATACAGTTAATAATTTTGTTAATTAACTAATGATTGGTTTATAAATTTGGATATGGCAAGTCAGCACTCACTTAATATTTTATAAATTGTTTAAATTGAGATCCTGTGCTGAACAACGGAATAAAATAAGTTGTCTAACTTTTAAACACATTCACCTTGCTGATAGGTTAATCCTTATAGGGCAAATGCTCTATTAATGATAAAAATTAAAATAAGGATTATTTATGAGACCATCTATTTCTATCAGTATGGTGCTTGCAACGACAGTGGTTGGCTTCCAGTCCTATGCAAACAATATCGACACAATAGACGCACGCTCTCTTTCAGAGAGCTCCTCAGCACAAAAGCAATCTTTGGCGTTGCAAATCAGCGAGCGTTATTCCGATCTTGAGCTTTCTTTAAAGGCTCAAATTTCACAAAAGAGTCTATCCACACCAATAGACAAACTGAACTCTTCTCAGCCCTACTCCGCATTCTCTAACAAGATGCAGAAAGCGGATCTTGGCTATCGCAAGATGAAAGGGATCAATAATTTCAGTGACTCTGTGTTAGAGATTCGCATGGCTGATAAAGCAATGATTGAAGCTTGGAAGAATGGCGAAAACCCGCTGTTTGCATTTGAACCATCAGGCGATGATTCGAATTGGCAATACATTGAAGCGTATGACGTGTACGGACAAGTTCATCAATTAGACGTGTACCAAATGCCAAACGTTCCTGTGTTTGTCGTTGATAGCAATGGTGCTGAAGAACTCAAAGCAGGCCTAATGGCGATGCAGGCCGAGATGAACAAGCTGGGTACTGCAACCCAAATCAATTCTGGCTCCAAAAACACTGGCGATAATGAAGACAGTAAAGGGAGTAAAAACAGTAAGTTCCAAAAACAAACGTTTATGGGCAAAGCTAAACGCTCAATGACGATGTCGGAACCTGAGCCGTTGAACACCACGCAGTTAACGAAAATCCATTTGGCTGTCGACCAAGAACCGTGGATCTCTGGCAAAGCTGAAATCTATGCTATCGTCACTGGGGTCGATTCGAGTCGTGTAGAACCACAGATTGATCTCGTTGAGATGCCTTATCTGGATTACGACAAGCAGACCTACTACCCAAATCAAACCGTTATCTTCTGGCCTCGTTACCGTTGGGGAGCAGCAGACATGATTTTGATGGAGCACGATGACGGCACCGACTACAAAGAGCTAGCAAAACTGCTGGTTGAAGCCGCAGAAGAGATACTGAAAATGATTCCTGATCCTGAAGTTCAAGGGTATGCGATCATCCCTCAGATCACTGGCAAGATTATCGATGTGATTCCTGATGGTGTACTCGTGAATGACGATGACTTCGTTGACGTATTCTACACTTTGATGCAAAACACTTCTTATGTTGATCATCCTGGCGCTGGCGGGAATGCTGTCGCGTCGTTCGCACCTGTAATAATTTCACCAACAGAATAATACTTTTTCACGTTGAGGCCTTCATTGTCGTAGCCTTAATGAGTTATTAACTTACACTTCAGCGTATATGCCCTATGTAAATATACATTCGGTATATACGCTTTCTTACCCAGTAAATAGACAAATAAAAAAGGCCCCCAAAAGAGCCTTTCTATTCTGAACTGTTAAATTATTTTATTTTAAAATTCTTCTTCGAGCGTTGGCTCATCCTTAGCTTCTGTTTGCTTCTCCTTGATTTCAACTTCTTTCAAACGAGCAGTAAAGTGTCTTAATACTGTTGGCTCATAGGTAAAATCTAAGCCTTTTACTTGCCCACCATTCCCTTTCACTTTTTCAAACGCTTCAATGATGAAATCCATGTGGGTTTGTGTGTATGTCGCTCTAGGAATGGTAAGACGCAGTAACTCAGCTGGACATGGGTGTTGCTCTCCAGTAGCCGGATCACGTCCTTGCAATAATGAACCAATTTCAACCGCTCTTATGCCCGCCACCTTGTACAACTCGCACGCCAAAGCATGAGCTGGGAACTGACTAGCCGGAATATGAGGGAGCAGTTTACCCGCATCGACAAACGCCGCATGACCGCCCGCTTGCTGACACACCACACCTATCGCTTCCAAGCCATCAACCAGGTATTGGACCTGACCGATGCGATACTCCAACCAATCTTGACGCATTCCATCATACAGGCCAACAGCAAGACGCTCCATCGCGCCACCTTCTAAGCCCCCATAGGTTGGGAAACCTTCTTGAACCACACACAGTGTTCGACATTCTGTGTAAACATCCATGAAGGAATCATCTTTGAAGCATAACAAGCCACCCATTTGTACCATGGCATCTTTCTTGGCAGACATGGCTAAACCATCTGCATATTTGTATGATTCACGTGTGATCTGTTCAATTGTCCAATCTTGATAACCCGCTTCGCGCTGTTGAATAAAGTAAGCATTTTCAGCGTAGCGCGCAGAGTCCATGATCACGGGAATGTCGTACTTTTGAGCGATTTCATAAACGGCTTTTAGATTGGCGATAGACACTGGCTGTCCACCCGCAGAGTTGCAGGTAATTGTGCTTACAATGTATGGAACGTTTGCTGCGCCCGCATCTAAGATAGCTTCTTCCAACTTCACTACATCGAAATTGCCTTTGAAATCAGCATTAACCGAGGTATCAAATGCTTCCTTGGTGTAAACGTTTTTCGCGACACAGCAATTTACCTGGGTGTGACCCTGGGTGGTGTCAAAGAAGTAGTTAGATAAAGCGACCATTTTACCGCGATCAAGCCCTTTCTCCATTTCACGCTTCTTGATAAGAACAGGAATGTAAATCTGTTCTGCGCCACGCCCTTGGTGTGTTGGAATAGTCAGCTCGTAGCCGAAAATATCTTTCACCGCATTCGACAATGCATAGTAACTGCGACTGCCGCTGTAAGCTTCATCACCCATCAACATTGCAGCTTGCATGCGTTGTGTTATTGAACCCGTACCGCTATCGGTCAGCAAATCGATGAACACATCATCACTGTCGAGCAAAAATGGGTTCATACCCGCTTCGACAATGGCTTGTTCACGATAGGCGCGAGTTGTTCTTTTTACTGGCTCTACAACGCGAATACGAAACGGTTCTGGTAGATGTTTGAAGTTTTCCATAATAGTCCCTTTCAACAAATTCAGCCTTAAAGCGAAAAATCTGAATTCATTATTTTAGATGTCACGAGTCATCACCATTAATTTAGTTTTACGCACGATCACTCTCGTGATAATTACGATAAAAATTAATAGCTAGAAATAGATTATTTAATCAATGATGTATTGATTAGGTTCCAATTAATAATAACTAAAAGATAAAGAACCACATGCACAAAACACAAAGAGCGAACGCATGAGTTACGACATTTCTTTAAGACAAAATTAACAGGATTGGGCAAAGCTCAAGGCTCTGCTGGCGCGTGACGCCTAGAGAATACTACTCTGAAGAAAGGTGGAACGAGAGCTGATGATCTAAGGTATACCAAGCTAACAAGGTTAGCCATGTTGTTGATTGCCATTTCAGGTACATGTTCACAATATATCCCTACGTTGAAATCAAGATGAACCGAACGTTAAATATAGTATGATTCTTTTATAAAGACAGATTAAAAAAGTATAAATGTGATCAACCTTTAGAATAGTAATAAAATACGATAACGCATTATATAAACTGTGAATGCCATCGGCTCATATACTATTAAACTAGTTCGGAGAGCTAAATAATAATATATACTCCCCTATACATTCAATAACCTATAGTAAACTCCGGATGCTACTGAACTCTAACAAGAATGCGAATTAATAAAGCGCAAGCACCTCGCTAGAACGTCATTGTAAATTCAGTCCTTGGTTACTTTTTCTTAACCGCTTGCTTGATTGCCATTTCAGCCAATTTTGGTGTCGCTGCTTTCAATGCGCTTGGTGCCACCTTCTTACCGGCATTTACCGCTTGATTCAGTTGACCTTTGACCGATCTCCCTCTTTTGATTGCTTCTAAACGCTGGCGATTTCTCTGAACATTGTTCGCATCGGCTATGCCTTCGATTAGCGTTCGCTTCAGAGCCTCTAATCCAAACTCCACCTTTTCTGGCGCGATAGCGAGTGGCAATACGATATCGGTTTGCAACAACATATGGTTATATTCGAGTGCTTGAGCGATGGTTTTAGCTTTTGTCGATGTAGGATTGCCCAAATCATAAGGAGGCTGCCAGTCATTAACCGGTTTTAATCTATCCACTTGATTCACCACCGATATTACAATAGGTTTCTTACGAGAAATGTTTTTAGGGTCGTCATAGAAAGCATCAAATTTATCTTTCAATTGCTTATCCAATTCACGTGCAGACTGATTGGCTTTAAGCACCCATAGCACAACATCTGCTTGAGTCATCTCCTTAAGCATCAGGACTTCGGTTTTGGCGTTACCATCCAACCCCTGAAGGTCAACAACTCTAACATCATTGTCGTCCACAAACGCGTTGTAGACTGTTGAAGCATCTGTTGATGGTAGAACATCAACTTCGGCGACCAACTCTTGTTTAAGTGCATTAATCAGTGAGGATTTCCCCGAGCTTGTTTGACCCACCAGCACAATTCTTACGGGTTCTAATTCTGGAGCAAAACGCTGTTCGTCCAGTTCAGAAACCTCCGATGTTCTTAATGCTTCATCTTCAATGCTGAAGCGTCCGCTATAAAGATCAATTGCCACGGCTGCAACCTCATCTAACAAGGCTTGTTTTGCAGCATACTGCATATCATCGACCACACCTTTGGTCATTGACGATGTCGCTTGCTCTCGGCCTAAATCCGAAACGACTTTCAAAGGGTTCAGGTACAAATTTTTAAGGTGATTTCCCCAGATAGCCGCTTTGACGATCTTCAGCCCTAGCTCGCCATATCGATCATAGGCTTCGTATCCCGCTTTAATATAGGAGACCTTCAGGTACTCAATACCCGGTATATGCTCCCGCACCACCAATTTGTATCTCCGACTGACTTCTTCAAAAAGCTTTAGCCCTTCGGGAATTGAAAAATCGAGTGGTTTTTTATCAAACTTTTCAGCGACGAATTCAAGTATCTCTAAACCAGTTTGATCGAGATTACCCCACTCTACATCGACCATTAATTGTTGGCGTACATAGTGTTTTGATTCATTCCAGATCGACAACTCCTTTTGAGACCAATCAAGAGAAGCCTTAACCAACGCATCGTTAATATCAATATTGTCATGCTTTATCTCTGATTCAGAATCCCCCATGCCATTTTGCTCAGTATTTGAGGGAGACTTGTGAATGACAGACTGTCTATACAAAGCTTGACGTGAAGAACGACTAGAAACATATAAAGGAATAGTAAAAAACAAAGTGCTCACAACAATGACAATCGACATTTCCAGTAAGTAACCGTATTTAATCGCCAAGAAAATACCAAAGCCCATCATAATAATACTTGGGAGTACGGCCGAAATCAGAGCAATACCCCAGCGTCCACTCGATAAAACGGCCAGTAATCGAAATAGGTTTCTAATTTTCTTCATAACCCGATGCTGCCTTACCTTTCTTCAGGGATTCTTTGTAGATCTTTTGCATCTATTGTTCAGAGACTTCTTCGCCTTTGTTTTTATGATAGAAGTAAAAACAAGCCGCTCGACCTAAACCATAACTGGTGCCAAAACTCATAGCTGCAGCAGCAACGGCTCCAACCGTCTGACCATAAACCGGAATCAGCTTTATCAATTGTCGAGAGCCCAGCTTCATTCCATATTGCAAAGCAAAGCTACTTCCCAACGTACCTATCAACTCACTGAATACTCTCTTGTTCCATTCAACTCCATACTGGTTCGCCAAACTATGAAGCATTTTTGCTTGAATCGCAGGCACGGACACTAAGCCAACACCCGGAATCAAATCACTGGTCGCAGCACTTCCCGCGTACCAAAGTACCTCATTTTCTACTTGGTCGAAGTTGGCCTCTTCTTGCGTGGAATGCTCTTTGTCGACCACCATCATTCCGACAACAGGCAGGATATTCGCCAACTGTTCAATCAAGGCATCATAATTGTAGATTAAGCCAATGTTGTTGCTCGAGTCATCAGTTTCGAAATCGACCGATATCGATTCAAAGCCCTTCCCCCAAACCCTTTCCACTTGATTGGAATTAAATTGAACTTGTCTTGCGCGGTCTGTTTCACTGGAACAAAGTACTGCTGTATGAACAAGCAACAAGTGCTTAATTTTCTTTTGCTTCTTAATCTGTTTCAAAGCAGCAAACACAGCAGACTGTTCTGGCTCATCGGCTTTCATCACAACCACCAGCGCGTTACCAGCCAGACCTATCTCTTCCAGATCGTCTTTCGGATCGTAATCTGCCTCACCCAGACCTCTGGTATCAAGAAACCGCATCACAGGTTTGTCCTGAGGAAACTCATAAGACATCGCCGTCATGGTACATGGCGCAAAACCATTGCCCACTTCAACCGAAGAATCACCCGTGACTGCTTGAATAAACGATGATTTACCAGCGCCCGTTTTTCCCAACAGCCATAATGTCGGCAGATGCTTACGCTGATATTCATGGGCCGGAGTCAAATCGGGATTTTTGCTCGGATTAATGAAGTCTTTTATTTGATCAAACATAGTTAGGCTAACTCTCACTTGTTTTGAGATTCGGGTTGGTGACAAAGCGCTAGGACTTATATAATCACTCTATCGCATTACACTTAAGTTGATACATTCATGCTAATTTACAATGTTTAGGCGCTAACCAGATATAAGAACCCATTCTATACAGGCGATCGTTTTTGGATGCACGGTTCTATCACGCATTAAAGTATACTCTAATCTATTGATATAATTGAAGCTTAGTAGCCTAGACCATCAATTAGCCATGAACAGTGGTCAACTAACAGTTATAAATAGTCGCTAGCGACCACGAACAAACACTAAGAGTTCAAAGAGAAGTATGGAACAGATTTATTTAGCTGGCGGTTGCTTATGGGGTGTACAGGAGTTTATCAAGTATGTGCCCGGCGTGATCAGCACAGAAGCAGGTCGTGCAAATGGCAGCTCCCAGCCAACA
Source organism: Vibrio sp. 5S239 (assembly GCF_041439575.1). Classification (NCBI taxonomy): domain Bacteria; kingdom Pseudomonadati; phylum Pseudomonadota; class Gammaproteobacteria; order Vibrionales; family Vibrionaceae; genus Vibrio; species Vibrio sp. 5S239. Next base: position 214,847 of record NZ_JBGOOM010000002.1, read on the forward strand.
GAGAACAAAACATCAAAAAGAGATAACGCCCAAAACGCTTATGATGGCTACGCAGAGTGTGTGCAGATTGAATTTGACCCGAGCATCACGTCAGTCACAATTCTGATGGAACATCTGTTCGAGATCATTGACCCTTACAGCGTCAATAAACAAGGTGTCGATGTGGGCGAAAAGTATCGCACCGGTGTTTACAGCACCGACGCTCAACACTTAGCGGAAGCCAAGCGCTACATTGCATCTCGTGGTGACGCAGGCCAAATCGTGATCGAAATACTACCGTTAACCAAATACATCGCCAGTGACGATATCCACCAGCATCACCTAAGTCACTTTCCTGAAGATCATCACTTATGTCATATCCCTTGGGATCTGCTGCATAAATACAAATCCTAGCTTTGAGATTAAGTTTAGTTTAGATCGCTACTTTATCTTTTGTCTTCTAGCTTAAAAAGTACCCATCAAAAAAACCTCAACAATTATATATTGTTGAGGTTTTCGTTTTTTCCAGCTAATTCATCGAATCATGATCCATACTACTAACACTTATACTAGCTAGTGCAGTTACATAAAAACAAGATATCCAAACAAGCTAGGTAACATCGTTATAATGAAACCACTAAGTTCATATTTACTCAGTAAGCACATCACCCGTTTTGATAAGCTACCCATGAGTAATAACGTTCTGCTGCACTAGCGCATCCAAAATATCCGAAGGCATGGTACCACCTAAGGTTAGCTGAGGAGCAAGATCTTCAACCACAATCACTTGTTCCGTGGTGCCTAAATTATCAGACTTGATCGTAAGTTCAATATCATCCCCTTCGACTTTCGCGTCGATCTGTTGCAGTAGCGCCGTCATGTCTGGAGATGTGTTCTTCAACTCTGGTAGTACTTCACGCAAGTCAATCTGGTCTCCTTCAGACAGGCTGAAATCGGTGATGGTATCTTCAACGCCATCTTCGATATTAAGCCATACGAACGAATCCATTCCATTGCCACCCGTAAGGATATCGGAACCACCTCCCCCAATAAGTGTGTCGTTACCGTCACCACCAATAAGAGTGTCATCACCCGATCCACCTTCCAGTCGGTCATTTCCAGAGCCCGCAATTAGGTCAGTCGTATTTGTGCCAGCTAACAACTGAACATCATCGGTTTCAGAAGCTAGGTTAATATCGGCCGCGTCAGACACAATGTTCAGGTTAAGGTCTATTGAAGCCGATGTCGCCGTATCGTTGTTGTCAGTCTCTTCAGAAACCGCTTCAACTTTAAGCGTGTAGTTACCTGGAGTTTGAGTAAGCCCGACCGCTTGCAAGCTTTCAATTGCATCCGCCGTTGCAATCCAAACACCGCCGCCAAGATCCGTTACAGAACCAGCAACACTGGTAATTTGAGCGCCAGCAGGTACATCACTGATATGCAACGTGAGCTCTTCTGTAATGTCCGTTAAGGCCGCGATAATCCCAACCAAAGGAATACCACTCGCACTGACAGACTGACTCGCAGTAATGTTTCTCACGTAGTTAGTCGAAGTATCGATAGACAAGGTTGGCGCGTTCGCAACTGACGTAACCGCGATATTGTAAACCACAGGTGCCGTCTCTATCGCGATACCTGAAGGGTTACCACTGTCTTTAGCGACCACTTCTAAACCAATGCTATTGGTTGGAGACAGGCTCGCATCAAGGTAAACCCCACTAGGACTGGTTGGTGTATCAATCAGCGCATTCAGATCGCTCAGAGTACCAACTAAGATGACTGTACCGGTGTTATTACCGTTGACCACCACCGTCGTCATTGCTGGAAGTGATACATTCAATGTGCCGTAATCGACCGTCAGCGTGACTGTCATTAGGTCATTGGCATATGAATCAACATAATCAGGATCACTGACATTGATGCCACTCAATAACTGACCTGCATCCTCATCAACCATAGAGGTGACACTGTCACCATTAATCACCGGTGTATCGTTCACTCCATCGACAATCGCTGTAATCTCAGCCGTATCCGTTAGGAAGTCATTAGTGCCGTTCGTTGTACCGTCGTCTTCAACAGTATAAGTGAACTTAACGTTACCGTTGTATTCATCAGCAGCCGTAAATATCCAGTAAGGGCCTGTAATCGTAGCGTCATCAGCACCACCTACGTTCTCAAAGCGCTGTAACTGGCCTTGGCCTTCATCGAGCACCAGATTAGTCACGGTAATAGAATCGTTTTCCGGATCGCTCGTCGCGGCAATTAAGTCACCCTCTTTGATGATCAATTGACCTTCTTCAAGCATGGTACCCAAATCAATATCAGATGCCGTTGGTTGGTCGTTAACTTCAGTCACCACAAGACTAATTTCAGCGTTATCAGTTAGGAAGTCATCCACACCGTTGGTGGTACCATCATCAATAATCGAATAACCAAATTTCACATCGCCATTAAAATCATTAGCTGCAGTGAATATCCAGAACGGTCCAGTAATCGCAGGATCATCTGCACCGCCAGTATTTTCAAAGCGTGTTAGCTGACCTTGTCCTTGAGTCAGGGTCACACCCGTGACGGTGAGGTTGTGGTTTTCAAGATCAGAGCTTGCTGCAATTAAGTCACCTTCAACGATAACAAGCTGGCCTTCCTCGGCAATCGAACCTAAATCAACGTCTGTCGCGGCAGGAGCATCGTTCACTTCCGTCACCTTAACGGTGAACGTAGTTTGATTAGTTTGAGCAGTACTCGGATCACCCGCGTCAATCAGACCGTTATTACCGCCGTCATCGAGGGTCGCATTGATCGTGACTAAACCACTCTGGTTGAGGTAGTTCTGGTCTGGATCTGGCTTGAACGTCACTGCTCCATTGGTCAATGCAGTATTGATGTCCGCTTCTTTACCCGTAATCACCAATGAGCCGTCAGGTTGCAATACAAACGTCACGTCAGGAGAGCTGTTAAACTCAAACACACCCTGTGCTCCCGGCAGTGTTTGATCAACTTGCAACGTAAGAACATACGGAGCGTCTGGATTATCAAAGTTAGCATCAACGTCGTAGATACTAAAATTGTCGACGGCAACACTAATGTCTTCAGATGTTTCAATATTCGTTACGTTTACAAAGATAGGTTGATCGTTAATAGGATCGATCACCAAATCAACATCGAAGCTGGTTGGCGTACCCAAATATTCGGTACTATCGGCGTCAGCATCCACAGAGCGAACGGTAATCTGCAGCGGGCCATTGATGCCTAATACATTACCCGTATCGCTATTGTGTTCACCTGAATTGAATACGATCTTATCAAGTGACTGCGCAGCAACATCCAGTGTCCAAATCCGTGTTACTGGATCATAGCTGCCCAACGTGGTGCCGTCTGGATAGTATATGGAGGCTCCTTGAGGCACCCCTGCCACTTCGACTCTAAGTGTCTCTGGCGCATTCTCGGTATAAGTGCCGCTGCCCGTTGCAGATAGCTCTTTATCCAAAATCGTCGCATTGATCTCAATATCAATGTTTTGTCCTTCATTGCCTACAACGGAATCTGTTGGATTGGTATCTACATCATCACCAACAGGCACCACATGCAGTTTGAAACTCGGCAAGTTCGCCGCCGCAGTCGGTACACCAAGCAAAGATTCTTGAGTAAAGACTTCCACACCAAACTCAGCAGTACCACTGAAGTTTTTAGGTGGTAATATCGATAACTCACTAAGGTCGAACGAAAGCCCCAAAGCTTGAGGAAGCTTAACACTCCATTCCCCGTTGCCGTTATTCTTGACTGTATATCCAGACCCTGCATCTGCGTTCATCAAAAACCCATCTGGCACACCCGTAAACTTAATCGAAACGAACTGCTCAGAGCCATCGAGGTCGGTCAAAGCTATCGATACAGGTCCGGTCCCTGCTAACGAAATTAACTGATCTTCATTACCTGTTATTTCAATGATATCTGGGTTACTACCTGGCCCCGTGACCTGCACATCATCGACAACGGGGACAACATCAAAGCTCACGCTGGTATTAAATGAATCTGTGTCTGCTGCCGTACCTACCGGTGAGGCAGGATCATTATAATTTGCGGTATCAGTCACTGTACCGCTGACATTCACTTGCACCTGATTTACGTCATTCCCTGTAGGGTAGTTTGTTACTGCCCTAAAGAGCACATTATCTAATGCACCTGCCGCGATTTCAGCCTGATTAAACGTGACAGATGTACCTAATGAGGTACCTGTATTGTCATAAAACGCACCTATAGAAGGGTCGTCCAGCGTTAAGGTAACGGACGTAAACTCTTCTTGACCGCCTTCAACGCCTGAAACCTGATCTGAAATGGTTGAATTGAAGTCAAGCTGGATATAGGTATCTTCATAACCGACCGTATCTTGTCCACTCTGCCCATCGGTATCGACAGGGTTAAACGAATCGTCAAGCGAACCAACGACAGTAACGTCAATATCTGGGTTACCTTCAACATCAGGAGCAACTTTTATAACCACATCGGTCACCGAAGTTTTCTCATCCCCTGAGAGCATATCTTTAGTCACAATGGTGATTGGTAATCTAAAGTCGCCAGAGTAGTCAGCTGGCAAGTTAAGAAGCAAACCAGAGAAGTCGGTCGAGACCCCTTGATCGACGGTAGTCTGGAATACATATTTCCCGTTAACAAAGTCGAGGTCGCTGCTTCCCGATAAACTAATTGGGAAGGTGACTTCGTTCGCCGCTCCTGGATTAATGGTCACACTGTCATCAATAATGATGGTCACTTGATCAGTTGAATCATCTTCGCCCGAGAACGTAATTAAACCATTCAATGCCGTACCTAGATCTAACTGGGTGTCCTCAATCGCATCAACAACACTGTCTGGTGTTATATCAATATCGGCTGCAACCTTAGTACTCCCAGCCACCACTTGAGGGAATGACAGAGTGACTTCTCCGTCCCTACGAGCGGCCGTAGATGACTCAACCTCAGCACCATCACCTCGGTCTATCACAGTGCTAAAAATGTCCATCTTGATGTCATTGAACCCTCCAGCCCCGCTGTTTCCTGAAGGAAGAACAAGGCCGTTCGGTGCACTGATGCTAAATATGTCTTCATTCGTTACAACCCAGCGCCCATTACCTTCATAAGCAGCGCCAATAACGAGCAGTTGATTGAGTACAGCATCTGATAGAGCCGAGTCGTCCACATTTGTTAATTGAATAACTAACTGATCCACTTCTTCGATAGCGGACGAAGCATCTGTTTCTTGATATCGAATGACGAACTCATCCGTAACCGATGTATTATCGCTATTGGTAGTGAACTTAAGCACGCCAGTGTTTGCATCAGCAACTACGGTTGCTAGTGCTCCAGTTCCCAGCACATCATCGACGATAAGCTTGTTGCTCGCATCTTCAGGCTCAACAACTGGCGTTACCACAACCTTAATCGTACCTGTAATCGTCGCGGTAGCGATTCCCTGACCAGGATCAGTCGCATCAACATACTCATGATCTCGCTCTTCGATCATGACAACCGTATTAAGCGTAAAGTCGGTGCTCGAATCTTGTTCGGGTGTGATCTGAATAAAATTATTGTTCAGTGCAATTTGAGTAAACTCTTCTGCCGTCTGCCCACTCTTCGGCGTAATGGTTAAAGTGCCTGCTGAAGCATCGTAAACCCAAGTTACATCGCCATTAACCACAACACTTTCAACATCTGTCGGAATGGCACTGATCACAATAGAAGTGAAATGCTCATCATCATCAATATAATCAGTACCCTCTGGGTGCCAATCAATACTGATCGCCGTATCTTCATCGCCATTAGTGACTGTGCTGTACGTCGTTGAGGTATCGATTCTAGGTTCGACTAGCACTCGCACTTCTTGGTCAAACGTAAGCGTATGACCGTCATTCTCAGTCACGATCACTTTACCCTGAATGTGAATGTTCTCTGTTGAAGAATCGACAGGTCTGATGCGGATTCCTGAGGTTTTACCCGCGTCAGTGATGTTCGCTTCGTAGATAGGTTTAGACAGATCAGGGCTACCACCCGGACCAGTTTCGTAACCGACAAAGTTAAGGTCAATAATGGTACCGTCACCGTCTTCCAGAATAACGCCATCAGGAATACCCGAGAGGATAACGGTTATGGATTCTGAACCGTCATCAGGTAATGGGGTTTGATCTACAGCTGCAGGATCAGGTCTTCTCTCTCCCGACAACACGGTGAAATCAAGCTCGGCGTAGCTATCTCCATTCTGGCTCTCTTGGATCGTGGTTTGCACACCACTTGCAGGGTCAGGATCGGTATCAGGTATTGCAGTCCATGCCGTACCGCTAGTACCGCCGTAAGGAATATCTGCGACACCTTTAACTTCAACGTTAACCGTTTTAGTCCCTAGGATTTCTTCATCAACTTGTGCGCCAGTAGAGAGGTTCGCGGTGTCTTTAACCACACCGGTTACATCAAAAGTAAAATCGACATTGCTGTGTTTAGTCGGAACGATCTCTACATTGGCTAAGTCGGAATACGCCACTTCCTGATAATCAATACCGTTAATGGTGATTGTAGGAACTGGGGTCGTAGTTCCAAGGAAATAAAGCACCGCCCCTTCGGTAATATTACTGATACGAACAAATAGCTCTTCTGAGCCATCAGTGTCCACTGAGCCGTTCATTGTGATGACTTCGTCTAGCGTGAAGGCATCTTTGTTGTCCAGAGGACCTAGGTAGTCTGGGTCATCAATATTGTCTTCGTTAATACGAATCCTGTTAACACTGAATGAACCAGGATCCGCGTCGGCAGTCACATCAATGATAATATTTTGCTCAACAGAGCGAGCGGTCGTTTTGTCTAACCCGCCGTTAGCTGAATCATCGTATGGGTTACGTGTCTCTTCCGTAATTGCCGTTGCTTTGAACTCAATTTGCCCAGAGAAGTTATCGATTGGGTTGACGACAGTGCTATTGATATCGCCAGCTGCAATAATATAAACACCATTAACGGGCGTTAACAGATTGCCATTTTGATCCAACAGCTCAAACTTCCCATCACCCTGAATCGCTTCAAGTTCATAGGTAATGGTTTCAGTACGGCTGTTATCTTGAGACTCTGCGTTCAGCTGCAGCGTCACATTGTCCTCATCTTCATTCACTTGATATTGATAAGTGCTATTCGCATCATCCCAAGTCGCAATGTCAGCAACCGCTTCAATTTCAATTCTAAAGTTTGAGTTTACGGTGTGGTCTAGCGAACCATTATTATCAATCTCGAGTTCGTAGTTAATTCGTACACCATTGTTATTCGAACCGTAATTTTGGTCTGGAACAAAGAACAAGTTGTCGATTGTCGCGATGGTGTCTAATGGTTGGTTCGTACTTGGAGCAAAGCTCTGCTGCATTTGAGGCGGACCAAACAAGATATCACCGTTTGGCTCTGCCACTAATTTGTGATATTCCACGCCATCAAAGTAATAGAACGTCCCTCTGTGATTGCCACTCTGGATCGTCAGTTGGCCAATGGACTCGTTGTTATCTTGGTCCTTCAGGTTAACCTGTAACGCAACTTGTGCAGGAGCATCAGGTAACCCACTTTGATTATCTTGGGTATTCTCTAGGCTTGGGGCATCTCCCGTTGCGTAAGGGATTGTAGAGTCTCTACCCGCATCCTCAAACGTAGTCACTTTCAGCGAGATTGCTGAAGACTCTTCATCCGTAATCGTGATGTTCAATGGCGTAGATGACGTATCTAAATCACTGTCTGTCGCAATCACATTGATCGAGAAGTCGATAGTGTCTCCATCATGATCGAGATAATTGGTCGCTCTAAACTCCACTTCACCATTGGAATTTATGCGCAGTCTACCAAGCTCACGAGTATCGATACCGCCACTACCATCGTCGGTTTGTTCGTACACTCGTACTTGTTGGCTACCGCTATTTAAATCGAAACTGCTGCTGTACGGCCCGTTGTTTCCTGTACGGAAAACAATATCTGCACCATTACTGGTAATGCCCTCAATTCGACTCAGTACCGCGCCATCCGCGCCGACATCCGTCGCATTAGCAAACATGTCAACTTTGGAATTACCATAGCCCTGGCCTTCAATTCGTGTGATCGATTGAGTTGTCACCAATGGAACATCATCAGTCACCGTGATTTTCAAATCGATCGCGTTTGATTGGTCTTGATCAAAATCTTCTGCAACAACAGAAAAGTTAAGGTCAATCGCGTTTTCATTCGCGCCATCAGGGTGCTTAAGGGGTTTAAACAATTCAAACTGATAGCTGTTATCCGAGGTATCGAAAATAATCTCAAACACAGCTTCATTACTCGTTGCAGTTTGAGCAACGTAAGTAAATGTTGTGCCGCTTTGTGAAACAGCTAGCCACTCTAAACTTTCTCCGTCGGAGGTTAAGCCAGTCAGAGCCAAGTCTTCATCAACCAGTTCATACTTCACAACACCATCCGCGCCTTCATCGACAGTGAACAGGCCATTAATAATGGTGTCTTCAGATTGATCTGAACCAATACCAGTAAGATCGTCTTCATCGACAACCGTTTCACCCGTTGGCGCACTCATTACTGGTGCATCGTCTAGCACCTCGATTGGCAATACGTATTGGTTAGAGTCATCACCATCACCATCAACGGCAACAACATCAAACGGTATTGTTAGTGTATCGAGGTTGCTCGGTGTCGTGGCGTGATTGAGAGGGCCAAGCAAGGTGAACGTGTAAGCACCATCATCAGTCAGCACTAATGTGAAAATTGGCGTTCCGCCTGGGTCAGTTGCACCTTGGTAGATGGTCGTGTTAGCAGCACCTGTGATCTCAGTGATCTTAATACCTTCATTGCCAGACGATAACGTCGCTTCTAGAGTTGAGATATTGCGTAGTTCGTAAACCTCAACTTGGTCGGCACCTTCGGTGGTAACAAACGAACCCGTCGCTTGTGCCAGAGAACCCAAATCATCTTCATCAACCACAAACGTACTTGCGACAGATGTGTCAGTAATGGTTGGCACATCATCAGTAATGGTCACTGTTAGCGGTTTCACAGCTGAGTCAGTGTTGTCTTTGTCGACAGCGATCACTGGCAAGGTAAATATTTGATCGTTATTACCCTGTACTGGCAGGTGATCTAACTCTTCCAGTAAGGTGAATGTGTACTCTCCTAGAACCAGACTGCTAAAGGTGATGGTGAAAATATCCGTTTGGACACCCCCACTTTCTACGAAACCAATATAGTTCCCACTGTTGGCAGGATCTTCTTTTAGCTGAACCACCAAACCATCTGCCTTCAGATCGCCAGACGTGTTGAATTGAGTGGTATCAATACGGAAGTGGCTCACATCGTCACTTCCAGCTGTGAAAGTAATGGTTTCAGTTTGGCTAACAGGTAAACCCGGTGAAGAACCATCAATCAGATTTGCTTCTTCCAACGCGACAGTCGGTACGGTGTCGATAGTTGGTGGCGCGCCATCGGCAATAGTTAACGTCACGGTAGACGTCACGATATCGCCATCTTTATCTTCAGATGTCACCGTAATGGTCTTGACGATATCGCCACCAGAGTGGTCTAGATTGCGATTAGGTTCAAAACGCACATCACCTTCAAGCGTGATAAACAAAGAACCTTCTGCAAATACAAACTCTTGCTCACCAGTGTTGGTTTGCACCAGAGACTCTTCAAGTTGGCTGCCATAGGTAAACTTAGTGATTGTGGCACCATCTGCACTTTGTGTTGGCATCACATCAAACGTTGTTGTTGTCGGCGTCCCAGTACTTGGTTCAGTGATGCTAAGCACACCAGACTGCATTAACTGGACATCATCGGTGATGGTTACTGAAAGCGGTTTAGACGCTGAAATATCGCCATCGGTGTCTTGCGCGTAAACAGAAAGATCAAAACTCAGATCGTTATTTCCTAAGCCATCAACGTGATCCAAACGCTCAAGCAGCGTAAAGGTATACTGGCTAGGATTAGTATCATCAAAATCTAGGGTGAATATGATTTTCTCACCACCCGAACCATCCGTCGTAAACGCAATGTAGTCGCCAGAACCCGCAGGCTCCTCACGTAAACTCAATTCAAGGCCATCAGACTTCAATACGCCGTTGGTATTGAACAGCCCAACTTCGACGACTATTTTTCCAATGTCATCACTGCTTGCTAGCGAGGTGATAGTCTGAGTCACACTGACAGGCGTTCCGCTAGGTGTCGAACCATCCGCAAGTAAGCTTTCCGACAAGCTGACACTTGGCACAACGTTAATTATTGGTCCATCGCCATCAACAATCGTAAGCGTGACTGTTGATGAAAAGGTATCTTTATCAAAGTCAGAAGACGTAAACACAATCGACTTAACAATGTCGCCCGCAGAATGGTCTAGATTTCGGTTTGGTTCGAACCTTACATCACCGCTTAGCGTGACAAACAGTGAGCCTTCAGTGAAGGTAAACTCTTGCTCGCCATTGTTAGTTTGATCCAAGGTGATCGCTGAACCGCCACCAAAAGTAAACTGAGTAATGGTCGCCCCATCAGCACTTGGTGTAGGCATTACATCAACAGTAGCAGTGGTTGGTGTGCCAGAATTCGGTTCTGTGATGCTTAAAGTGCCATCTTGCATCTGTTGAATGTCATCTTGTATCGTTACCATGACATCGCGTTTAACCGAATCATCACCATCGGTATCAACGGCGTAAACAGGCAGGTTGAAGTTGAGGCTGTTATTAAGATCACCATCAAGGTGATCTAACGCCTCAATCAAAGTGAAGGTGAACTGCCCTTTATTAACGCTATCAAAGCTAATCGTGAAGACATCGGTTACATTACCTGCCCCATCATCGGTATAGCCAATGTAATCACCTGGAGAAGACGGATCTTCTTTTAACTGAACAACAAGACCATTTGATTTGAGTAAGTCGCCAGGATTGAACTCGTTGGTTGCAATTCTAAAGTGGCTTAAATCATCACTACCCACGGTATAAGTGATCGTTTGTGTCGAGCTAACCGCTGAACCTCTCGGCATAGAGCCATCAGCAAGACCAACTTCCGATAGGTTAATATCTGGCACTACATCGATAACCGGATCAATTCCGTCTTTGATCGTCAAAGTGACATCCGCGGTATCGGTATCGTTATCAAAATCACTGGTCGTCACGACTATCGTTCTCACGATATCGCCAGATGAATGGTCTAGATTTCTGCTTGGTTCAAAGCGCACCTCACCTTCAATCGTGATGTACAGTAAGCCATCGGTTACGGTAAAAACTTGTTCTGTAGACACAGTTGGGTCTAACGTAACAGCCGTGCCACCATCGTAGATAAACTGAGTCACTTTCGCGCCATCAGCACTCTGTGTCGGCATAACGTCGATTGTTGGCGTGGTTGGCGTACCTGCTGCTATATCAGCAAGTGAAGGCTCAGTGATACTTAGCACCCCATCTTGAACGCCTTGCACATCATCGGTGATCACCACGGTCATTGGCGACATTGCAGAATCATCACCATCGGTATCAACCGCTAAAACAGGGATATCAAAACTTAGAGTATTGTTTTGTAATCCATCTGCATGGTCTAACGCTTCAAGCAGTGTGAACGTGTATTGCCCTAGATTGGTTGTCGAGAAACTGATCGTGAAGACGTTGGTTTCTACGTTAGAACCGTCCTTGACGAAGCCAATGTAATTACCAGAATTCGCTGGCTGCTCTTTTATCTCAACCTCTAAGCCATTGGACTTTAAAGCTCCAGACGTATTGAACTGTGCTGGGTCAATTCTGAAGTGACTCACATCGTCACTACCCTCTGTGTAGGTAATAACTTGAGTCATCGTCACTGGATTACCGGTTGGCGAAGAACCGTCAGCGAGATCCACTTCTGAGAGCGTAATTCCAAGGACTAAATCGATCGTTGGAAGATCACCATCGGTAATCTTCAATGTCACGGTAGATGAGACGATATCACCATCAAGGTCAGTAGATGTAACAACAATCGTCTTGGTAATATCACCACTCGTGTGATCTTGATTTCGCACAGGCTCGAATCGTATCTCACCTTCTGTGGTAATAAATACAGAACCTTCAGTGAACACAAACTCTTGCTCGCCATTCACATTGAGATCAAGGCTTTCTGCACTGTTTCCATCAAACACAAATGAAGTGATTTTTGCTCCATCTGCGCTCTGATTTGGCATCACGTCCAGAGTATTCGATGTTTCGACGGCTCCCGCAGGCTCGCGACTGGTTATTGTTCCGCCTTGCATCAACTGCACATCATCACCAATAGTCACGCCAAGCTGAGAGACTAACGAATCGTCGCCGTCACTATCCACCGCATACACAGGCAGATCAAAACTCAGGTCGTTGTTGCCACGTGCATCTTGATGATCCAAGGCTTCGATTAAGGTAAAGGTGTATTCACCTAAGGTTGTCCCAGAAAAACTCAACGTAAATACTGTGGTTACCGCATTCGACGAGCTGGTTGTAAATCCGATGTAGTTGCCCGACCCTTGCGGATCTTCACGTAATTCAACAGCTAAACCATTCGATGTAAGTGCATCGTTGGTATTGAACTCTGTTGGTTCAAGGCGGAAGCGAACCACATCATCACTTTGATTGGTGAAGGTGATCGTCTCGGTTTGACTTACCGCACTGCCACTTGGGGCAGAGCCATCCGTCAGGTTTGTTTCAGATAAGCTAACCGTTGGAATAACATCAATAGTTGGAATAGCACCATCGGTGATCGTTAACGTAACGGTTGAAGTGACTGAGTCTTTGTCGAAATCGCTTGAGGTCACCACTATCGACTTAACAATATCGCCGGCCGTATGGTCAAGATCTCGATTAGGCTCAAAGCGAACTTCACCTTCGAGGGTAATGTACAATTTACCTTCCGCGAAGATAAACTGCTGTTCGCCTGAAATATTTTGATCGAGGGTCTTTACGACGCCATCATAAGTGAACTGAGTGATGGTCGCGCCGTCAGCACTTTGGTCTGGCATGACATCAAAAGTGGCCGTGGTCGGTGTACCAGCCGCTAAATCAGCGACGGTCGGCTCGGTAATATTGAGCGCACCATCTTGCATGATTTGAACATCATCACCAATCGTCACATTAAGTTGCGATATCAGTGAATCATCACCATCGCTGTCTACCGCATAAACAGGCAGTTCAAAGCTCAAATCGTTCTTATCTAGGCCATCAACATGGTCTAGCGCTTCAAGTAGAGTGAAAGTGTATTCACCTAACGTGGTTGAAGAGAAGCTAATGGTAAACACGGGGACTTCAGCGCTCGAACCGTTGGTAATAAAGCCTATGTAAGTGCCCGGATTAGCAGAGTCTTCTTTTATCTCGACCGCAAACCCATTCGATTTCAGTACACCACCGACATTAAACTCAGTTGGTTCAATGCGGAAACTCGTCACATCATCACTTTGGTTAGTGAAAGTAATCGTCTCGGTTTGACTTACTGCGCTACCGCTCGGGCTAGAGCCATCGCTAAGGTTAGTTTCAGATAGAGTAACGCTTGGCACGGCATCGATGGTTGGGATATCACCATCGGTAATCGTCAGCGTAACCGTTGCTGTCACGGGGTCGTTATCGAAGTCACTTGAAGTCACCACAATCGACTTCACGATGTCTTCGCTCGTTGTGTGGTCTAAATTACGATTTGGCTCAAAACGCACGTCACCTTGAAGAGTGATGAATAACTCTCCTTCCGTAAAGCTGAACTTTTGCTCGCCATTGTCAGCTTGATCAAGTGTTCGAAGTTGACCATCGTAGGTGAACTGAGTGATTGTCGCGCCGTCAGCACTTTGCGTTGGCATCACATCGATGGTATTGGTCGTTACAGTGCCACCAGCCAAATCAGCAACATTCGGTTCAACGATATCTAATGTGCCGTTTTGCATGATTTGAACATCATCACCGATAGTCACATTGAGTTGAGACACCAACGAATCATCACCATCTTTATCAACAGCGTAAACCGGCAGGTCAAAGCTTAGGTTATTATTTCCTAGCCCATCAACGTGATCTAACGCTTCCAACAGTGTGAAGGTGTATTGACCGATATTGGTATCCGAAAAACTAATCGTGAACACGTTCGTTTCAACATTAGGCGCCGTCGTCACAAAGCCGATGTAGCCACCCGGCGTACTTGGGTCGACTTTCAACTCAACCGTCAGTCCATTCGATTTTAGAAGGCCACCAATATTGAACTCAGTAGGTTCAATACGGAAACTCGTCACATCATCACTTTGATTGGTGAAGGTAATCGTCTCAGTTTGACTGACCGCACTGCCACTTGGAGCAGAGCCATCACTCAGGTTGCTTTCAGATAACGTAACACTTGGTACATTATCAATCGTTGGAATATCGCCATCGGTAATGGTCAGCGTAACCGTTGAAGAAACAAGATCGTTATCAGAATCGCTTGAAGTCACCACTATTGATTTAACAATGTCTCCACCAGTGTGGTCAAGATTGCGATTAGACTCGAAACGCACGTCGCCTTGTAGGGTGATATACAGCGAACCCTCAGCAACATCAAACTTCTGTTCACCCGTATCGCTTTGGTCAAGTGTTAGTACCGCTCCACCATCGTAGGTAAACTGAGTAATGGTCGTTCCATCAGCGCCTTCTTCATCAAGAACATTAACCGTTGTCGTGGTCGGCGTAGCTGCCGCTAAATCCGAGACCGTTGGCTCTTCAATATTGAGTGAGCTATTGACCATCACTTGAACGTCATCGGTGATCGTCACCGCCAACGGAGACATCAGAGAGTCGTCACCGTCGCTATCGACGGCATAAACTGGCAAGTTAAATGTTAGGTCGTTATTGCCTTGAATCGGCGTGTGGTCAATCGCTTCGAGAAGCGTAAAGGTGTATTCACCCAAATTGGTACTGCTGAAATCAAGAGTGAAAACGGTAGTTTCAGTATTCGAAATATCAGTCGTGAAACCGATATAATTACCCGACCCCGCAGGTTCTTCCCTAAGCTCGATAACCAGACCATCGGACGTAAGAGAATCGCCAACGTTAAATTCACTAGGCTCTAAACGGAATTTCTCAACATCGTCACTTTGGTTGGTGAAAGTGATCGTCTCGGTTTGACTAACCGCGCTACCACTCGGGTTCGAACCATCACTCAGATTCGTTTCAGATAAGCTAACCGTTGGAATAACATCAATGGTTGGGATATCGCCATCGGTGATCGTCAATGTAACCGTTGAAGTCACCGAATCTTTATCGAAGTCGCTTGAGGTCACCACAATCGACTTCACGATATCTTCGCTCGTGGTATGGTCGAGATCGCGGTTGGGCTCGAAACGCATTTCGCCTTCAAGGGTGATGAACAAGCTACCTTCCGCGAAGTTAAATTGCTGCTCGCCTGAAATGCTTTGATCGAGTGTGTTTACGACACCGTCATAAGTGAACTGAGTGATGGTCGCACCATCTGCACTTTGATCAGGCATTACATCAATGGTGTTGGTCGTTACAGTGCCAGCAGCCAAATCTGCGACGGTTGGCTCGATGATATCTAACGTGCCGTCTTGCATGATTTGAACGTCATCACCAATAGTCACATTAAGCTGAGACACCAATGAGTCATCGCCATCGCTGTCTACCGCATAAACAGGAAGTTCAAAGCTTAAATCGTTTTTATCTAGGCCATCCACATGGTCTAGCGCTTCAAGTAAGGTAAAGGTGTATTCACCTAACGTAGTAGCAGAGAAACTAATGGTGAATACTGGGATTTCAGAGCCAGAACCGTTGGTAATAAAACCGATGTAAGTGCCCGGGTTAACTGAATCTTCTTTTATCTCAACCGCAAACCCATTCGATTCCAGTGCCCCACCGACATTGAATTCAGTTGGTTCAATACGAAATTTAGCTACATCATCACTACCAGCAGTAAAGGTAATCGTCTCGGTAGCGCTGACCGCACTTCCACTTGGAGAGGATCCATCAGCAAGGTTGGCTTCTGAGAGAGTAACAGGCGGGATCAAATCAATAATTAGGTCTTGGCCGTCAGTGATACTTAGCTCAAGCGTTGAAGTGTCAGTGTCTCCATCACCATCTTCAGCTAAAAATGAGAACTGTTTTACAATAGTTTCACTGTTTGTGTGGTCAATATCGCGCGCAACTTCAAAACTAAAATCGCCATTTAGTGAGATGGTTACAACACCCTCAGTAAAACTGAATGTTTGAACAGCATCTGGCAGCAAGCTCTGATCTAGTGAGTAATCAACACCATCATAGTTAAAAGATTGAATTGTTGAGCCATCAGCGCCTTCAAAATTAAATAGGTTGTACGAAACAACCGTATCACCAGTCAACGTTGGTTCATCGACAGAGACAACGTTATCCACTAACTCAACAACATCATCTTTTACATTAACGAGAATCTCTGCGGCTTCTGGTGTACTCGAACCGCCAGATAGTGCAGAACGATCCCCATCCGCATCTACCGCATAAATTGGCAGTGCAAAAGTTAATAACGCATCTTCAGCGCCTTGATGAGACAGTTCTTCATAGAGGTTAAATTCATAGTTACTCAATGATGGGCTATCAATTTTTACGTCAAAGACCGTAATTCTTGTGCCGTTTACCTCAACATAGCCTTCATAAGTACGTACGCCATTAGTTTCATCAACCAATTCGAGTAACACAACCTCACCGTTAGATATCAGTGTGCCACCAGTATTAAACTCTGCAGGTTCAAGTTCATGATGATCGATAATGTCACTATCAAAAGTCTCTGAGGTAACACTGCCACTGCCTGATACTGTCGCAGTTCCCTCCTGAGAACCGCCAACAATACCAGCTTCATCAACATCGATACTGTCGACATTGGTAATAACTGGTTTAGCACCATCTGAAATAGCGAGGTTGATGGTATTGGTTACCACATCTTGGTCAAAATCAGTAACCGTGATTGGCAAAGAGAAAGACAGCGAATCAGTACCAACTTGCTCTATCGGTCTCAATTGCTCAAATCGATAGGTACCGTCAGTATCTAAGCTAACGGTTAAAATAACGTCACTGCTACCTTGAATTGACAGCGTGATGGTACTGCCATCAGCAGACAACGATGCAACGGTCGCCTGATTATCGCTGAGCAACCCATCAAACTGGTCCAGTGCACTTGAATCAAATACGACTGATTGAAGATTATCACTGCCAATATTGGAGAATGTCCCTTCGATTGGAGCATTGCTTGTTTCTACGTTATTGATATTTACACTTTCAGCAGACGGATCGACCCCATCAACCACGGCAACTTGCGCATTGATTGGTGTTGCTAATGGGTTTCCGGCGGTGTCTTCACCTTGAATATCAAAAGTGATGTTAATTTGATCGCCTGTATAGGAAACCTGACCACCACCAACAGACGTTACGTGATCAATTGGTTGAGAAATCGTTGTGGTCAGTGAAAGCTCAGCGTTATTTCCAACACTAACAACATCGATGTCGATGCGTAATACTTCATCGGAGCCTTGAACACCAATGATAGAGTTCGTCGCCGCATCATAAGTAAACGTAACGGGTTGACCACTTGAGGTAATATCACTGTTTAGCTCTGTGAGTAGCGAAGCGAGAGACAGTGCTTCTGGAACAAAAGAATCAGGGGAGAGCGCTAAACTACCAGCAATAATCGTTTCGGTAGTTGTAATAGATTGGGGATAGGTATTACCAGAAATGGAGCCTTCAGTGAGCACTTCACTGATTGATTGACCGCCCGATGAACGGGTTATTGTTCTGAACTCTTCTCGGTCTTCATCAACCGTTTGTTCTGCTAGACCTGCTGTCTCAAAAAATGTCGACGGATGAGTTTCTGTGTAGTTATAGTCAATCGTCACAAAGCCAGCGTTTGCAGAACCTAATCCGCCACCCGCAGCCGTTGCTTCTAAGATTTGGGTCGGATCGGCGCCACCTAAAATCGCTTCTTGGATTGCAGCAAATTCATCATCATCAAAATTTCCTGCATCGGCTTGCTGTAAGTCAAAATTAACTTCTCCAGCGATCGGAGCATCAGCCCACGCTAAGTCTTGATCAACACAACCAACACAATTACTTGCCACTTCAGTGACATCGTTTGGGGTACCTAATAAAAGCTCTGCTTGGTTTGCAGTGATAACAATCTCGTTTTCACGAATAATATCGCCAACTGAAATTTTTCGTGCGCTTCCGTCAGACTTAACCGCAATGACTTCTCCACTCACTGCCTCTACAACTGCAGCTTGGCGCGAAACTTCAATACCCATATATCCCCCGAGGTCACAAAATGCTGTATTGCCCAACATCGTGAAAATGATAGTAATAACGGTTTCAGGCTTAAATTATATTCAGAATTTATTCTCTGCATTAACAATCAATTACGTAGACTGATGTATGTGATGCGTTAGTTCCGTTTCGCCTGTTTTCTTTATAGTTTACTTAACCTTAAGCCTAGTCTTCCTTATCCGAAATGTCATGTCTGTGCGAAGTGACTTCTTTTCACAAATCTAGGCATTCACTTTAGTTTGTTCATGGACTAAGCAAAAGTTTATAGGGTGTTGATTAGTATGCAATAAGATGCACATATTAATTACACCTCAAATTTTTATAACTATATACAGTAATCAGATTGATAAATCATTACCAAATATGGGGTATTAACTCGGGTGAGCTATACGCTCATAACAAAGCAAAAGTAAGTCTCAAATTTGAGACGACATGCAGAACAAAGTCGATGTAATTGCAATCAAAGTTAGTAAAACAAGCTGCATATACCGTAATTATTGGGGTATTAAATCTCGCTGTAAAAAACGAATTCACTTCTAAAGGTTCGCGACTTTGCCTCCATACACAAACTAAAAAGCCCACCAAGTTAAACCTGGTGAGCTTGTGAATCAGTATGCAGTGTTATGTGCTTTGCTATAAAAGATTATGACTTAGCCAGGCGATTCGCCGTCCAAACATAAAGCAATTCAAGAGCAATCGTAGCGCCAGCCAATGCCGTAATCTCGCTTTGGTCATACGCTGGAGAAACTTCTACAACGTCCATACCAACCATGTTGATTCCTTGTAGACCACGGATAATTTTCAGAACTTTGTCTGAATTCAAACCACCGCATACCGGAGTACCTGTCCCCGGAGCAAAAGCAGGATCGAGACAGTCGATATCAAACGTTAGGTAAATTGGCTTATCACCAACAATGTCTTTCACTTGAGCAATGATCTCGTCCACGTTCATGTCGTTCGCTTGCATCGCGTTAATAACGTTAAAGCCGTGGCCTTCCTGCTTGTACTCTGTACGAATACCAATTTGCACTGAATGTTCAGGCGAAATTAAACCTTCATTTGGCGCATGGTAGAACATAGTACCGTGATCGTAACGACTGCCCTGACTGTAAGTGTCAGTGTGCGCGTCGAAGTGAATCAGAGCCATCTCACCGTACTTCTTGCCGCATGCTCTAAGCAAAGGCAGTGTAATGAAGTGATCGCCACCTAAACCTAACAGAGTTTTACCACTGTTTAGAATCGCATCAGCAGCCGCTTCTAAACGCTGAGTTAAATCTTCAGCATCACCGCAATCAAACACAAGATCGCCAGCATCAATCACTGAGGTATGTTCAAATACATTGAAGTC
Organism: Vibrio sp. 5S239; assembly: GCF_041439575.1. Classification (NCBI taxonomy): domain Bacteria; kingdom Pseudomonadati; phylum Pseudomonadota; class Gammaproteobacteria; order Vibrionales; family Vibrionaceae; genus Vibrio; species Vibrio sp. 5S239. The sequence goes on from NZ_JBGOOM010000002.1 coordinate 234,458, forward strand.
CCAAGGAAACTTTTTGCCTTCCCACGCCAAGTTTACAGACGCACGACGAATCGCATCCGGTCCCATACGAGCACCCGGACGACCAGACGTCGCCATATCTAACGGCACGCCCAACACAACCACATCAGCGTCGTTGTCGATTGGGTTTTGAACTAATGGACGACGCATGAACGTCATCGCATTGGAGTACAGCGAGTAATCTGGTTTGGTAAATAGATCGTTCATTAAGAATCCTCAAGATAGGTGTAACCCATCAAGCCTTGCTCTAACTCTTCAAGTACGCTTTGCTGCTCTTGCTCTGGTACTTTTGCTGTTACCAATTCTTTGTAGTTCTGACGAATTAGGCCCATATCAATGTGAACATAACGCATCATGTCTTCAACCGTGTCGCCTTCGTTGATGTAGTCGATGTTTGCTTCGCCGCTCTCATCGACATTCACCACGACACTGTGCGTATCACCAAATAGGTTATGCATATCACCCAAGATCTCTTGGTACGCCCCTACCAGGAAGAAGCCCATTAGATATGGTTCATCTGGGTTCCACACAGGTACTGGCAATGTTGTTTCAATACCTTGGCCATCAACATACTGGTCAATCGTACCGTCAGAATCACATGTGATATCCAGTACTACCGCGCGTCGCTCGTCCGCATTATCCAAACCGCTCAGTGGCAACACAGGGAACACCTGATCGATACCCCACGCGTCTGGCAGCGATTGGAACAACGAGAAGTTCACGAAGAACTTATCAGCCAAACGCTCGCTCAACTCATCCAAGATTGGACGGTGGTAGCGGTTCTTAGTACTCATTCGAGAGCTAAGTTCGTAGTTAATACGCAAAGACATCTGTTCTGCCCAAGCACGATGCTGAAGGTTCAGCATGCCTGTCGCAAATTGGTTGTGTGCTTCTGCGATATCACTTTGCGTGTCGTTGTAGATCTCAATTAGTGCGCGGTCATCATTACCTGCATCTAACTCCAAGAAGTTCTTCCACATGTTATTTAGCAACAGTGGTGCGTCTGCTTCTGGCGCCGCCATGTCTTCTGGCGAGTAGCTTTCGGTACCAATCACGTTAGTCACTAGTACTGCATGGTGCGCAGTCAGTGAACGACCAGATTCCGAAATAATCACAGGCTGTGGTTGATTGTAGAGTTTACAAATATCCCCTACTGTCATCACGATGTTGCGAGCGTACTCAAGCAAACCGTAGTTCATTGAGTTTGAAGATTGACTGCGTGTGCCGTCGTAATCGACCGCCAAACCACCACCCACATCTAGGTACTTCAGTTGAGCACCTATATCACGCAGTTCACAGTAAAAACGAGCCGCTTCACTCACACCATTTCGCACATCACGAATATTCGCCATTTGTGAGCCAAGATGGAAGTGTACTAGCTCTAGAACATCCAGTTGATCTTCTGCTTTCAAGCGTTCAATAACGGTCAATACTTGTGATGCAGACAAACCGAATTTCGACTTCTCACCACCACTTGCTTGCCATTTACCTGCACCTTGAGATGCAAGACGAATGCGTAGACCTAAACGAGGTTTCACGCCAAGCGCTTTTGCTTCAGAAAGGACAAGATCAAGCTCTGACAACTTCTCTAGAACGATAAATACTTTGTGGCCTAGTTTTTCGCCAATAAGCGCAAGACGGATGTATTCTCTGTCTTTATAACCATTACAAACGATCACTGAGCTCGCTTTTTGAGCCAGCGCCAATACCGCTAATAGTTCAGGTTTGCTGCCCGCCTCTAGACCTAATTGCTTCTGCTCTAATTGAGCTTGGCTTGCTAAGATCTCGTCAACCACTTCTTTTTGTTGGTTAACTTTAATCGGGTAAACAAGTAGGTAACGGTTATCGTACTGATATTCGTCGATCGCTTGGTTGAATGCGTTACAGATATTGTGTACACGTTGATGCACTATTTGAGGAAAACGCACAAGAGCAGGCAAACCAATATTTCGCTGCTCTAACTGTTTTACGATCTGACTTAGCGGAACTTGATGATCGGTTTCGCTCGGTGAGACATACACCTCACCGTTATCATCAATTCCATAAAAACCTTGGCTCCAGTGCTTTACATTATACTCAGCACGGATGCGTTCCAAATTAACCGAATTTTCCAATTCTAGAGACCTCACACTATAGGGCCATCGACAGAAGATACCTCTTTGGAATAGCGAGGTATAACCCAACAAAAAGCGTTCAAAAACGATTTGTTGGCTGCATTAACCGATATTATTAAGAGTGAGTCCAACCATTGATATTTGTGGTTACGATTACGTTTTTTTATCGACGATCCGACTTAAAGTGACAGGTAAGGTATTACAAGGTTTTAGGCCAAAAAACAGGCTGAAGCGCATTAGATTTAAAGCACTTTCTAACATTAAATTAGGGAGAAAAAATGTGCAGGAACCATAAGATTTTTAGTAAATTGAGTGAGGTTAAGTCAGAGTTGTGACAAATATAAGCACTTCACAACCTGAACTCTCGCTATCACCAACACAGCTTGTATCCCGCGATTCGATGCCGATAAACACTTCATTCTTCCTACTAGAACTCGCTCACTTCAATGTTGTAACCGCTCAATTTTTGAACTTTTCTCGCGCATATCTTGTATTCGATTCGATCTTCTTGTAATTTTAACCGACCAATCAATCGGTCAGCTTTCGAATTTAGGGGATACCATGAGCCATAATCTAGACCTTGAACCAACCACGTCGAACACCAACGACATGGATCAAATATTCAACCGACAAAAAGATCACTACCGCAGTAATGTTAATCCTACGCTTGAGCAGAGAAGAGAAAACCTCTCAGTACTAAAAGCGTTGTTAATGCGCTATCAAGAGCAATTGATTGAGGCAGTATCTGAAGATTATGGCCATCGAGCAAAACACGACAGCTTGATTGCTGATATCACCCCTTCTCTTCACCAGATCAATTACAGCCTGAAGAACCTTAAGAAGTGGTTGAAGCCATCTCGCAGAAAAGCAGGCTTAATGCTAACACCCGCGAAAATCACCGTTCATTATCAGCCAGTGGGTGTTGTCGGCATCATTGTTCCTTGGAACTTCCCGGTCATGCTCTCTTTAGGGCCCCTCATCACTGCGTTTGCGGCCGGTAATACTGCAATGCTCAAGATGTCTGAGTTCACTCCAGCGACAAACCGAGTTTTGAAAGCCATGTTGGCTGAAGGTTTTAATGAAGATCGGGTTGCGATTATCGAAGGTGAAGCGGATGTTTCCGCGAAGTTTAGTCAGCTCCCGTTTGACCATATTCTATTCACAGGATCGACCGCTGTAGGTAAGCACGTAATGAGAGCGGCAGCCAACAACTTAACGCCAGTCACTTTGGAATTGGGCGGCAAGTCTCCAACGATTATTGCTCCTGACTTTGATGTCGCTGACGCCGTTGAACGCATCCTGTTTGCAAAAAGCTTAAACGCTGGCCAGATTTGCGTGGCACCCGATTATATCTTATTGCCACGAGAAAAAGCCGACGCGTTTATCACAGCTTATAAGCAGTACTTCAAAAAACTATACAAAGCTGGCATTGAGAGCAAAGACTTAACCTCAGTGATCGATATGCGCCAATACAATCGTTTGAAGGGTGTGATTGCAGATGCTCAGTCTAAAGGCGCGGTTATTCACACGGTAACCGAACAAGCACAGGACGATGTAAACCACAGAATGACGCCGCACCTTCTCACCGAAGTGAACGATGAGATGCTCGCGATGCAAGAAGAGCTGTTTGGTCCTGTTCTGCCTATCGTGCCTTATGATTCCATCGAAGAAGCAATCAGCTACATTACAGAGAGAGAACGCCCACTGGCTCTGTACCTAATGAGCCATAATAAAGAAACCCAAGACAAGTTTTTATCAGACACACACTCTGGCGGCGTGTGTATTAATGATTCTTTGGTGCATGTGGCTGCAGAAGACGCGCCATTCGGTGGCATCGGCCCTTCAGGCATGGGACACTATCACGGCATTGAGGGCTTCAAGACCTTTAGCCATGCCAAAACCGTTCTAAGCAGAGGAAAAATCAACTTCACCAAGTTAATGCATCCTCCTTACAACAACCCAATCAAGAAACTGATGTTCAAAGTACTCAATAGATGATCACCAAAAGACAAAAAATCCTAGATGCTGCACTCCTGCTCTTCTCTCAACAAGGGCTAGAGGGCACATCTACCGGACAAATAGCGAAAACAGCTGGTGTGGCGAAAGCGACGTTGTTCCACCACTTCGAAAACAAATCTCTATTGATTGATGAACTGTTTCGCGAGCTGAAGCTAGAGCTATTCTCGACCCTTCAACTGCACACTGATGTGGCAATAGAAGATCGCTACCAAGCTTTTAAGTTCATGTGGATCACAGGAATTGAATGGGCATTAGAAAATCCGGTTGCGATGAAGTTCTTTACCAATGTTCATTTCGACCCAACGACCCAAACTCGAGAAGTAATTGTTTCACAGATGTTCGCATCGCTAGACGAGATCATTTTGAAAGGGCAAGAGGATGGTGAGTTGATGGTGTTAGACATTAACCTTGTTAGGCACTTCATCCATAGCCACTTTCTGATTTGTGCAAACTGGCTGATTGAACAAAGCGAGTCTCCACCAGAACAAACATCGAAGTACATCAACGATAGCTTTGATATGTGTTGGCGAGCCGTTGGCGGACAAACCAAGTAGCTTTAGCTTTAAGCCCAAGGCTCTAAGCTATAAGTTCTAAGCCCAAAGATATAAGTTCTAGACTCAATTTATTTCCAATAATGCTCATTAAAGCGCCACACAGGCGCTTTAATTATTTGAACACAATTTAATCACCTCAGCATATTGACTCAGAGTACGTTCTTTCAGTACCATCCCACCATCATTTCAAAAGAGAATAACGCCATAATGAAGTACTAACATCCTGACATCCGATTTATTTTTATAAAAATCATTTGGACACTCGGGGTTAGTGGGCGTTACTTCGTCATCTATTTTCGCGACAAATCAAGCTCTTAAAGATCCGTCTTTTGACAAGCTACATCTTTAAGATCAGCACCTTAAAGATAGAAATCAGATCAACACTCTATTTCCTATCTTTGATTGGTACGCTACCTAAGTAACGTCTTTGGCGATCTATACATAGAATTCTGTATAGAAAAAGCGCCTCACCCCTTTTACTCGTTTACACGTAAAGGGAGGTATTTCTATGCCTACTATATTAGCCAATAATCTCTCATTCCAACTTGATACTGGTGAGTGGTTATTCAAAAACATCACCTTTAATTTGAGCACTCGCCTCACCGGCCTAGTCGGAAGAAACGGGGCTGGAAAATCATTGTTACTTTCATTGCTAGTGGGACAAAAACAGCCCACAACAGGCAGTGTTTCACGCCAAGGTTCAATCGGCTTTTACTCTCAATTACCATCAACGCTACTGGGTACCAACATCACCATCGCTGACTTCTTAGGGCTCACCGAAAAGTTAGAAGCGTTAAGCGCCATAGAACAAGGCAGCTGTGAACTGCAGCACTTCAATATCATTGGCGATGATTGGGACTTAGAGTCGCGTACCCAGCAGTTGCTAGGTACATTAAAGATCACTAGTGATTTGAACACGCTTTGTCGCTCTTTGAGTGGTGGGCAACTCGCCCTGTTACAGCTTCATCAGCTGTTCGTATCAAATAACGACATACTGATCCTCGATGAACCTACAAACCATTTGGATAAGGACGGACGCAATTGGCTACTAGAACAATGTCAGATGTTTGCAGGAAAAATACTTGTCGTCAGCCATGATCGAAGCTTATTGAGACAAATGGAGGGGATCTACCACCTCAACAGCTTGGGCGTACGTTTCTATAAAGGAAATTATGATGATTACTTCAAACAAGTGTCTAGTCAAAGCGACGCGCTAGAGAAACAGGTTGCGCATCATCAGTCCGAAAAGAAACGAATCGAGCGTCAAACTCAAGCCAACAAAGAAAAAGCGCAGCAGCGAGAATCTCAGGGAAACCGACTCAGAAAATCAGGTAGCCAACCCAAGATATTATTAGATGCGATGAAAGATAAAGCAGGACAAAGCCAAGCCGCGTCTGTGACAAGCCAAAGGAATCTCATTGACCAAAACCAACATAAACTTCAGTCGCTTAAAGAACAGAAAGAGAGGATAAAACCACAAGCTTTGTATCTACAGCAAAGTAATAGCAGTAAAAAGAGCTCTTTGTTAACCATTGAAAACTGCCGCCTTGTTTACGGCTCTGGTGCGCCCATCAGTTTCTCTTTATCACAAGGGGAACGGTGTTATCTAACCGGTGCTAATGGGTGTGGAAAATCGACACTGTTAAAAGCGATTCACGATCAACACACCAATTATAAGGGATCGATCAAGCGCTTGGGGCCGACTGTCTATTTGGATCAACACTTTGGCCTGTTAGACACCAACGACACTATGTTCGATAGCTTGATGACACACAGCTTTGGGTTAACAGAGAGTGACGCACGAACCTTGTTGGCTGGAATTGGGTTTAGGCGAGACTCCGTATACCGAAAAGTGGCACATTTAAGTGGTGGTGAAAAAATGAAACTGGCGATGTTGATCGTTAGCCACAAGCAAGACACCCCACTTCTATTGCTCGATGAACCGGACAACCATCTAGACATAGACTCACAACAAATATTGGCGTCCGCTTTGCGTGGATACAAAGGCGCATTTATCTTGGTCAGTCATGATGCTGATTTTGTTGAGGAAGTCGGCGTCAGCCAAAACCATATACGACTTTAACCTTCGTAGATTCGTTCACTTAGATTAGTTAAGCGAGCATCGTTCCGGTGCTCGCCTTTCTTGATTGAGACAAGTAAACTACGCGCCTCGAACATCTATTCATAAGGCTAAGGTTTGCATACTCTAGAACAATTAAAATCAGGGCAACTAAACGGTATTAAGCGCTTACAGCTGTCAGACGGTCTCACCGAGTTTCCTTTGGAGATCTTGGAACTTGCCGATTCTCTTGAAATTCTAGACCTTTCAGGTAATCAGCTGTCAGACCTACCAGCCGAGTTATCACAGCTTACTCACCTGCGTATTATCTTTGCGTCGAATAACCTGTTTACGCACCTGCCTGATGTTCTAGGTACTCTTCCTAAGCTCGAAATGGTTGGCTTCAAAACCAACCAAATCAAAACCGTTAGCGAGCAATCTCTGCCTACTCAACTCCGTTGGTTAATCCTGACCGACAATGAGATTGAGGCCCTGCCTATCTCACTAGGTGAAAGACCACGACTACAAAAGCTAGCATTGGCTGGTAATAAGATTCGTGTTTTACCAGATAGCATGGAGAACCTATCAAACCTTGAACTGGTTCGCCTGTCTGCAAACCAACTGACTGAATTCCCTGAGTTCCTAATCAAGCTACCAAAACTGGCATGGTTAGCGTTTGCGGGTAACCCGTTTTGTAAACACCCAAGCAGCTTAGATAGCGTGCCTGCGGTTAGCTCTCAAAGCTATTCACTGAATCAAGTACTTGGCCAAGGCGCGTCAGGCGTGATCTCTCATGCGAGTTGGCTAAATAGCGACTTTGATTTCCCACAAGAAGTAGCGGTTAAAGTGTTTAAAGGCGAAGTCACCAGTGACGGTTACCCACATGATGAGTTAGAAGCGTGCCTTCAAGCTGGCCACCATAACAACTTGGTAAAATCCATTGCTCAAGTTGAGGAACAGGACTACCTAGCTTTGGTGATGGAACTCATTCCAAGCAGCTACTATAACCTAGGTCTGCCACCGACACTCGAGACTTGCACACGTGATACTTTCCCAGAAGGTTTTGAACTTCCGCTCTCGCAAATCGACAACATTATGACTCAGATGATCGATGTATTTAATCACCTGCATGACAACAAGGTTTGTCACGGTGACTTGTATGCGCACAACACCCTAGTCAATGAACAAGGCCAAATGATCTTTGGTGATTTTGGAGCGGCGACCATCTATGGTTACTTGAATGAAGAGCAGCAGCAAGGCATTCGACGTATCGAAGCTCGCGCTCTCAAGTACTTTATTGATGACCTACTGACAGTTTGCGCTGCAAGCGATATCAATTCAGAGCTGTATAAGAAACTCGAAAGCTATCACGCATAAGAGCGACCAAGCTTAAGCGTTTAATCGAGTTTCTCCTGAAATGAAAAAGCTAACGTTTGACGTTAGCTTTTTTGCTTCTAGAGCTGAATTAATCGAAACAGACTTAACTAGCTTCCACCTGAACAAGCTTGAGATAAGAGTGGAGTTCTTGATTCTTATACTCCACTGCCGAATGAATATTGAGGTCTTTACGCGCGACAACATCAAACTGGTAACGATTATCACCTTTATCGATTTCAACTTGCAGCAACCCGCTTTTCAATAACCAATGACCTTGTGTTTCAAATCGGTCAAACAAACGATATTCAGTTAAGCTACCATCAGAATGAAAGTGAACTTCGGTAATGTACCCTGCTGGGCAGCTTTTTACCCAAACACGGTTTTCAATATCACTGGTAACAAAATCGCGCTTGGTTGCACGCCAAACTAAAAACGCTTCGCTGTCGTAAAGATCGATGTCGAGCTCGGTACGAGGAATTAACGGCTGGTCAGTTTGCTCACGACAATAAAGTTGAAGCAAGATTTGCTGCTTAGTGTCGCTCGATAACTCAGTCATTAATCCTTCCTATTCATCCAGAACTACACTAAAGGTGCGTTGTTAGCGATTAAACTAGCTCGTAAGAGACAACGTAAAGCTGAGAAATACCTGGGTAGATATCTTGAATCACATCTTTCAGCACTTGCAGCGTCATGTTCTCTTGTTGTGCATGGAACTCACCCAGCTCATCGAACAGAATTGGTTCTACGCTGATGATCTTAAGATTACAGAACACGCGCCCTTCTTCTAACGTTGAGACTTCAACAACGCTGCCCGGTTGGTAATCACGCTCTGATTCATCGCGAATAGTAATGGTCTTTTTGCCAGAAAGGATGTCAGCTTCAAAACGTCCAAAGAACGTCATAGTAGTTGGTGCAGTCATTTATATCGGTCGCTTAACATTTAAAAGTTAGGTAGATGTTTATATACCAGAATGCCAGATCAAGCGAATAAAAATTAGATGCGGAAGTTCATCTCGTCATTCCCAAGACTGACGGAGGAAGGAGTTGGGAATATCTAAAAGAGACAAATTACAGGCAATAAAAAAGGAGAACCGAAGTTCTCCTTTTCTTAAACCTTTAAGCTAACTCTAAATTATAGAGATGCTTTCGCTTTTTCAACTAGAACAGCAAATGCTGCTTTGTCGAATACTGCGATGTCAGCAAGAATCTTACGATCGATCTCGATAGATGCTTTCTTAAGGCCATTGATGAAACGGCTGTAAGATAGACCATTTTGACGAGATGCCGCGTTGATACGTGCAATCCAAAGTTGACGGAATTGACGTTTCTTGTTGCGACGGTCACGGTAAGCGTATTGACCAGCTTTGGTAACTGCTTGGAAAGCTACGCGGTAAACACGTGAACGTGCTCCGTAGTAACCTTTAGCTTGTTTTAGAACTTTCTTATGACGTGCACGAGCTTGTACACCACGTTTTACGCGAGGCATTATGCTTCTCCTAAACTAAACGAATTTATAAACTAAAAAGAATTAAGCGTATGGCATCATACGTAGAACTTGAGCAACTTCACATTTAGGAAGGATCGAGTTCGGACGTAGCTGACGCTTGTTCTTAGTAGTACGCTTAGTCAGGATGTGACGTTTACCAGCGTGCTTAAACTTAATACCACCAGCAGTTTTCTGGAAACGCTTAGCAGCACCTTTGTTGGTTTTCATCTTAGGCATGATGAATAACTCCGCATTGTTGAGTTGTTAATAACATAGTAATTAGGGCGAATAAAACCCCGCAACCTGAGGCTGCAGGGTTTAATTACTTGCAAAGCCGTTAATTACTTCTTTTTAGGGGCCAACACCATGATCATCTGGCGACCTTCAATTCTCGTTGGGAAAGATTCGACAACTGCAAATTCTTCAGTATCTACTTTCAAACGATTAAGAACGTCAACACCGATTTCTTGGTGAGCCATTTCGCGGCCACGGAAGCGAATTGTTACCTTCACTTTGTTGCCGTCTTCTAGGAAACCAGTCAGGTTGCGTAGTTTTACCTGATAGTCTCCAATATCAGTTCCAGGTCGGAATTTAATTTCCTTGATCTGAACCTGCTTTTGCTTTTTCTTCTGCTCTTTCGCAGCTTTGCTCTTCTCGAAGAGGAACTTACCGTAGTCCATCACACGACAAACTGGCGGCTCGGCGTTAGGGCTAATCTCCACAAGATCCATACCAGCTTCATTTGCAGCTTCCATCGCTTCCGCGATTGTTACTACACCAACAGCTTCGCCGTCTGCGCCAGTTAGACGCACTTCACGAACGCCACGAATGTCACCGTTTAAACGGTGCTGGTTTTGTTTGGCCGGTTGTTGGCCACGTCTTCCGCCTTTAATAGCTATTCCTCCAGATTGAGCTTACGGCTTGAAACTTCGGCTTGGATGTATGAAATAAAGTCATCCACTTTAAACTTGCCAAGGTCCTTACCTTTACGTGTACGTACTGCAATTTCGCCGGCTTCCATTTCTTGGTCACCACACACAAGCATGAACGGTACACGTTTCAAAGTATGTTCGCGGATTTTAAAGCCAATCTTCTCATTTCTCAAGTCTGCTTTGACTCTAAATCCACTTTTTTGCAGTTTTTTCGTAATTTCTTGTACATATTCAGACTGTTTGTCTGTAATACCCATTACAACTGCTTGTTCTGGCGCCAACCACGTAGGGAAGAAGCCAGCGTATTCTTCAATAAGAATACCAATGAAGCGTTCTAGTGAACCTAAAATCGCGCGGTGGATCATAACTGGCGTGTGACGCTCGTTATCTTCACCTACGTAAGTAGCACCTAAACGTTCTGGTAATGCAAAATCGAGCTGCACTGTACCACATTGCCATGCACGGTCCAAACAATCATGCAAAGTAAATTCAATCTTAGGTCCGTAGAACGCACCCTCGCCTTCTTGAATCTCGTATGCAATCTCCATTGACTCTAGCGCTTGCTTAAGATCGGCCTCTGCACGGTCCCACATTTCGTCTGAACCGACACGCTGTTCTGGACGAGTAGATAGCTTAACAACAATGTTTTCGAAACCGAAAGTTGTATAAGTATCGTAAACCATTTCAATACAAGCTTTAACTTCTTGTTGAACTTGGTCTTCAGTACAGAATACGTGAGCATCATCTTGAGTGAATCCACGAACACGCATGATGCCATGAAGTGCGCCAGACGGCTCGTTACGGTGACATGAGCCGAACTCAGCCATACGTAGCGGTAGATCACGGTAAGATTTCAAACCTTGGTTGAAGATTTGAACGTGGCCAGGACAGTTCATTGGCTTAATAGCGTATTCACGGTTCTCTGAAGAAGTTGTGAACATCGCGTCTGCGTACTTATCCCAGTGACCAGAGCGTTCCCAAAGAACACGATCCATCATTAATGGGCCTTTTACTTCTTGGTAATCATACTCAGTCAGTTTCTGACGAATAAATACTTCTAGCTCACGGAAGATAGTCCAACCGTTGTGATGCCAAAACACCATGCCTGGTGCTTCTTGCTGCATGTGGAATAGATCAAGCGCTTTACCGATTTTACGGTGGTCACGTTTAGCCGCTTCTTCTAGGCGCACAAGGTGAGCTTTAAGTGCCTTCTTGTCTTGGAATGCAGTGCCGTAGATACGTTGAAGCATCTTGTTATCACTGTTACCACGCCAGTATGCACCTGCTACATTAAGTAGCGTGAAATGCTGGCAGAAGCTCATGTTAGGTACGTGTGGGCCACGACACATATCGATGTATTCTTCGTGATGGTACAGGCCAGGACGGTCGTCTTTAGAAACATTCTCGTCCAAGATTTCAATTTTGTAAGTCTCGCCGCGAGCTTCGAATGCGTCACGCGCTTCCTGCCAGCTAACTTTCTTCTTAACAACCTGATACTTGGTCTTCGCTAGCTCTTTCATACGCTTTTCAATCTTTTCTAGATCTTCTTGCGTTAGAGAGTGCTCAAGGTCGATATCGTAGTAGAAACCGTTATCGATAGTAGGACCGATCGCCATTTTCGCTTCTGGAAAAAGCTGCTTAATCGCGTGACCTAAAAGGTGAGCACAAGAGTGACGAACGATTTCAAGGCCATCGACTTCATCTTTAGCTGTGATGATTTCTAGGCTTGCATCATTTTCGATAAGATCACAAGCATCAACACGCTCGCCGTCTACACGACCAGCAATGGTTGCTTTAGCAAGACCAGGACCGATTGATAGGGCAACATCTAGAGTTGATACAGGGTTGTCAAATTGACGCTGACTACCGTCAGGAAGAGTAATAATTGGCATTATTTGTCCTTTACAGTGGTGTTGCACACCAAGCAACACATGAAAATGTTTAATATATGTTTTTCAATCAACGAGTATGTTGATCGTAGATATATGCATAATAAAGATACCCACATAGAAGCAAATACAGATGCCCCATTTGTACGTATCCGAGCATTTTAACGAAATAATATGAAATGACAATGATGGAGGGAACCTCCCGACTCTCCTATTGACGTCGTTATGCCAAAAAGTGACTTCCCATTCCCTTGAACCACCTTTCGAATCGAACTGTTCTAACTTACCTATTTCGACTCAACTCTTACAAATTAGTTATTTAGAACTAAGCTCTATAAAGCAACTAGATACAGATGAGGCGCATATGGAGAAGCTAGCTACTTTTATATCACTCACACCTCGTTTACTGTTAACAATAGCCATAGCAGTTACTGCACCAGAAACGGCATGGGCCAACAAAGATTACGGCCCCTTAATCAGTTATACCCAAGCACCATTGCAGTCCGTGCGCCTCACTCCAACACTTCGTTCTGGCTTCCCACTCGAAGAGAATAAGGTTGAAATGTTTACCGCCTTAACTGCCGCGAGCATCTGGGCCCACTCCCCCGACTATCACTTCGACTATTATCAAAACCAACTTCAGACAGGACTGCGGTGGCAATTAACCACAAGGTGGCAAGTAGAATTCAATTACCGTTGGCTTTATGCAGCCAATAATCACCTCGACAAAATCACCATCAATTTTCATGACCTATTTAGCATCGACCAAGCAGGGCGAGACCAGAAAGAGCGACACCAATTCGACATCTATGCACCAGACCACGACATCAATATTCGTGACTTCTCCGGTGACACGCTAACCAGCGCTTTCACGTTCTACAACCAATACCAAATCATAGATCTAGAAAACCACGGCTTGTCATTTGGTTTATCCCTATATCACAACAACGTCAGCCACGGCGCCTTCGAAGGAAGCAGCACCGAGCAAAGTGTACAATTCAACTATTCATACCAACTCGACATCAATACCTTTTATACAAGCTTAGGGTTTACCAATCAGTCCAGTCGAGAGGTCGAAAATAGTTTTTCACATAAAAAGAGAACATGGTCATGGATGGGCGGCTATCAGCTCACACTATTTGAAAAGCATGAGTTACACCTTGAATATCGATGGTATGAAGGCGCAGAAGACGGTGAAACTGAATTTTCGGAAGCCGCGAATGAAATGATGCTTGGGTATCGCTATCTCATGCAGCGTTCAGCTATCGAGATATCCATTATCGAAAACATCTTCAACATGGATAACTCCACCGACGTCGCCTTCCAATTGGCCTATCGTCATCAGTGGTAAACACATTTCAGGTCGAGACAGCAGAATCAAAAAAGCCGAACGAGTTCGTTCGGCTTAATTTTGTCGGCACTGTTGGCAACTACGCACTCATAATTCGTGAGACTGCATTGCGAATGTCTGAATCAGCCGTGTTTGCAGGCAAGCTGAATGAGATGTATTGGTCGCCACGGAAACTCATTGAACGGTCGATTTCTGCTAGGCAGTGAACCATTGAACCTTCTACGATGAATGACAGCTCGATCTCTTTGTTATTCATAAAACCGCCGCTGCGAAATTCAATCTCTTGGTAACAGCCCGAACGCGAAGCAAAGCTGTTGCCTTTTAAGAAGCCCTTCTCTACGTCTGCTTTCACCATGGCCATGCCCGATGCTTCAACACCTTGAATGATTTTAGCGACTGTTGGCAGTGGATGAACGGAGATAAAATCGCGATCTTTAGGGTCAATCGCAAAGCCGATATCTAGGTTTGTTTCAACCCACACATGGCATTGGTTCATTTGTGCGTTCAACGCAGTCACTGGTGTTTCATCATTTAACTTAAGGCGGAATGGGACCAACTTGGTTTCACCCGGTTGAATAACGAAAGACTCTACAGCTCGAATACGACCCAGTGAAAAGGTTTCATAACTGGTGCTATCTTCGGTTTCGACTTTTACTTCTGTATTGAGAACCAAGTTGATCCGGTCGATTTGTTGCTCAACGTCTCCACCAATGATATGAACATTGCCAGACAACTCGCCACCTTGGAAAACTTCAATATTATCTAAGACGGTATCAACCTTTGCTGCACCGATGCCCAACGAGGCTTTTATTTTCTTAAACATATTATTTCCTTTTTAATCATTTGATTTTCTGATAATTATTGCGCGACAATTTGCGACACTTACCTCATAGAATCAAGTAATTCGCACTATCTATGTCGAATAGCATCACATAGTCCGAGGAAATGTTGAAATCATTAAGAAATTCGCTACTCTATTTGTATAGTCAAATAAGGTTTCATTATGTCAAAAGCACCGCTCTACCTGCAAATAAAACAATTCATAGACGAGAAAATCACTAGCGGTTATTGGCCAGTTGGTTATCAGATCACCACCGAACTTGAACTCACAGAACAGTTTAATGTGAGTAGAATGACAGTTAATAAAGCCATTCGAGACCTCGTTTCTGAAGGGAAATTAATCAGAAAACCAAGGCTGGGAACTTTTGTTTGTGAGCCAAATGAAAAAGCCCAATCTCCCTTGCTTGATATCAATAACATCGCGCAAGAGATCAAAGATCGAGGCCAAAAGTATACAAGCAAAGTCATCAAACACGAAAGCAGCAAGGCCGATGAAAGCACCGCCACACGGTTAGGTGTTATGATTCACGAAGAAGTTTTTTATAGTGAAATCATACATTTTTCAGATGGATCACCAATTCAGCTAGAGGCTCGATGGGTTAATTCTCTAGCCGCACCTAAATACCTTGAACAGGATTTTTCGACATCAACACCTAATGAATACCTTTCAAAAAGTTGCCCATTGAGTGCTATTGAGCATACTGTTGAAGCCATTATTCCAGACTCAAAAATTAGAACTTCGCTCAAACTTCTAGAATCAGAACCTTGCCTTCTTTTGAATCGAAGAACATGGAGCAAAGAGCGTCTAATCAGCTTTGCATTGCTCTACCATCCTGGTTCTAAGTACAAATTAAGCTCCAAGATAATTTTAGATTAAAGAACATTACCCTGAACTCTGATCACATTTTTGCAACATAAACTTGATTCAAGTAAACGTTTAGCCTATTTATTTGTATATACATTTAATGTTCAGCAAAGATCTAGGTGATTATGAATTTGATCCTCAAAAACGCACGAGTGGTCTCCATGAGCTCGGGAGCCGATGGTTATCAGCCCTCTTCCCCTCAAGATATCGTTATCGAAAACGGTAAGATCGTGTCCATCTCTTGTTCAAACAACGAGGCGCTTGCTTCTGAGTTACAACAAATCAGTGTTGATAGTTCTTTGGGTTACATCACCTATGATTGCAAGAACAAGCTAGTAACACCTGGGTTAATTGATTGCCACACTCATCTCATATTTGCGGGTAATCGCGCCAACGAGTTTGAGCAGCGTTTGAATGGTGTGTCTTACACCGACATCGCCAAGCAAGGCGGCGGAATTCTGGCGACAGTCACCGCAACACGCGCAGCACAAGAGTCTGAACTGGTTGAAATGGCGCTACCTAGACTCGATGGTCTCCTAAGAAGTGGCGTAACCAGCATCGAAGTAAAATCGGGCTACGGTTTAACGCTTGATGATGAACTCAAAATGTTACGCGCAGCTAAAGCGTTAGAAAATCATCGCCGTATTAAGATCACCACCACTCTCCTTGCAGCACATGCTGTGCCGCCCGAATATAAAGAACAACCGGATAGTTATATCGATCTGGTTTGCCAAGAGATCATTCCTAAAGCCGCAGAACAAGGGTTAGCCGATGCGGTTGATGTGTTCTGCGAATCTATCGGCTTCAACCTAGAACAAACCGAACGTGTATTTGCAGCAGCCAAAGAGCATGGGCTCGCGATTAAAGGCCACACAGAACAGCTTTCTAATATGGGTGGCAGTGCGCTTGCAGCAAAATACGGCGCACTCTCTGTTGACCATGTTGAGTACCTTGATGAAGCCGGAGTAAAAGCGCTGGCGGAATCAGGCACTGCTGCGACGTTACTACCTGGTGCTTTTTATTTCTTGAAAGAGACCCAGCAGCCGCCAATTGCATTACTACGTAAACATAATATCCCTATGGCGATTGCTACCGACTTAAACCCCGGCACTTCCCCTTTTGCCGACCTAACACTAATGATGAACATGAGCTGTACGTTATTTGGAACAACGCCTGAAGAGGCACTGCGCGGTGTGACTTGCCATGCTGCTTCCGCCATCGGCGACTCACAAAACAAAGGTAAAATCGAAATCGGTTATGACGCAGATTTAGCTATTTGGAATATCGAACATCCAGCCGACCTTAGTTATCAAGTCGGTGTTCCTCATCTGCATAAACGCATCGTTGATGGCGAGGTGTGCCATGACTCAATCTAAGTCCAACAACACCCAATATAACGCAACAACCGTACATAACTTTGAGTGGGCGGGACGTAATGATCTCGAAGATGGTGCAATGGGTACGCGTGTTCACCACATCACTAGCCAAATCCAAAATAGTGATTTAAGTAACGAACCGACTAAGAATGCTATCGCCTTAGTTGGCTTTGCCAGCGATGCTGGAGTGGCAAGAAATAAAGGGCGAGTGGGCGCAAAGCAAGCACCTAATCTTATTCGCAAAGCTCTCGCGAATATGGCTTGGCACAACGACACACACATTGCTGATCTTGGCGATGTTGAATGCAATGATGGTCAATTAGAAGTCAGCCAAAAACAGTGCGCTTCTGTGATTGCCAATGCTCTATCAACTAACAAAGTGATTACCCTTGGCGGTGGTCACGAAGTGGCTTGGGCGTCGTTCCAAGGTCTCGCTGAGCATTTACATAAAGCTGAACGCCTTCACAAAGATCAGCCTGAATGCAAACCTAAGATAGGCATCGTTAACTTTGATGCTCACTTTGATCTTCGCGAATTCGAAAGCGACATCGCCGACGTTAAACCCAGTTCAGGCACGCCTTTTAACCAGATCAGTGATTACTGCCACAAGTATCAGTGGCCGTTTCATTACGCTTGTCTTGGTGTGAGCGCAGCCAGCAATACCAAAGCGCTGTTTAACAGAGCTGACCAACTGGGCGTTTGGTATGAACACGACCGCAACATGACCCAAATAAACCAAGTCGCTCAACTGGTTAAGTTACAAAAATTCATCGCTGAGTGTGATTACCTCTATCTCACTATAGACCTAGACGTATTCCCAGCAGCGACAGCACCGGGCGTAAGTGCACCCGCGGCAAGAGGCGTGAGCTATGAAGCACTCGCTCCTTTTTTAGAACAGATTTTCAAACACAGTGAAAAACTCATTATCGCGGACATTGCGGAATACAACCCAGACTATGACATTGATGGCCAAACCGCTCGTTTGGCAGCTCGTTTGTGTTGGGATATCGCCAATGCAATGGCCAACAACTAATCAAGTTATACCGACAGCTATATAACGTGAAACATAAGGAATTCCAGAATGACGGAACACAACAATGACCCTCGTCTCGACACGACTCGCGAAATTCGCGCACCGCATGGTACGGCTTTACGTGCTAAATCTTGGTTAACAGAAGCACCACTACGTATGTTGATGAACAACCTAGATCCAGATGTGGCAGAACACCCACATGCTCTGGTTGTGTACGGTGGTATTGGCCGTGCGGCTCGTGATTGGAAATGTTATGACAAGATTGTCGAAGTATTAGAACGTCTAGAAGATGACCAAACTCTACTTGTTCAATCAGGGAAACCTGTAGGCGTATTCCCGACCCACAAAAATGCACCTCGTGTACTGATTGCCAACTCCAACCTTGTTCCACATTGGGCAAACTGGGAACACTTCAACGAGCTCGATAAAGAAGGCTTGATGATGTATGGACAAATGACAGCAGGTAGCTGGATCTACATTGGCTCACAAGGCATTGTTCAAGGTACTTATGAAACGTTTGTTGCTATCGCGAAAAAGCACTTCCAAGGCGAAGCAAATGGTAAGTGGGTTCTAACGGGCGGTCTTGGCGGAATGGGGGGGGCTCAGCCTCTTGCTGCGACAATGGCTGGTTTCTCAATGATTGCGGTTGAGTGTGATGAATCTCGAATCGATTACCGTCTACGCACTGGCTATGTTGACAAGAAAGCCACCAGCTTAGATGAAGCAATGGCTATGATTAAAGAGTCAGACACGCCTATTTCTGTTGGTCTATTAGGTAACGCGGCAGATGTATTTCCAGAACTGGTTGAACGCAATATCACTCCCGATGTGGTTACTGATCAAACCTCTGCCCACGATCCACTGAACGGCTACTTGCCTCAAGGTTGGACGATGGAGAAAGCCGCACAAGAACGTTTGATTGATGAAGCAAAAGTCGTGAAGGCAGCTAAACAATCCATGGCTGTTCAAGTACAAGCAATGCTAGACCTTCAGTACCGCGGTGCTGCGACCGTAGATTACGGTAACAACATTCGCCAAATGGCACTGGAAGAAGGTGTCGAGAATGCATTTGATTTCCCAGGCTTCGTTCCTGCGTATATTCGTCCTCTGTTCTGTGAAGGCATCGGCCCATTCCGTTGGGCTGCCCTTTCTGGCGACCCTGAAGACATCTATAAAACAGACCAAAAAGTAAAAGAACTGATCCCCGATAACCCACATCTGCACAACTGGCTGGATATGGCACGTGAACGCATCCAATTCCAAGGTCTGCCAGCTCGTATCTGTTGGGTTGGCTTAAAAGATCGTGAACGTTTGGGTCAAGCATTCAATGAAATGGTTAAAAATGGCGAACTGAAAGCACCAGTTGTTATCGGTCGTGACCACCTAGACTCAGGTTCAGTCGCAAGTCCTAACCGTGAAACAGAAGGTATGATGGATGGATCAGACGCTGTATCAGATTGGCCTCTGCTAAATGCTCTGCTAAATACAGCAGGCGGCGCAACTTGGGTTTCTCTGCACCACGGTGGTGGTGTTGGAATGGGCTTCTCACAACACTCGGGTATGGTGATTTGTTGTGACGGCAGTGAAGATGCATCGCAACGTATTGCTCGTGTACTTCACAATGATCCGGCAACCGGTGTTATGCGTCATGCAGATGCAGGCTACGATATAGCCAAGCAATGTGCTAAAGAACAAAAGCTTGATTTACCTATGCTTAACGACGAACTGCGTCATCTTTAATGTCTGGAGAAAACATGTTGAATTTATTAATTAAACCAGGACAGCTCGGCCTACCTGAACTTCGCAAAGTGAGTCGCAGCCCTGTGAGCTTGTCACTCGATCCAGCAGCAATTCCTGACATTGAAGCAAGTACACGCGTTGTAGAGCAAGTGATTGCAGAAGATCGCACTGTGTATGGCATCAATACAGGCTTTGGCTTGTTGGCAAACACCAAAATTGCGCCTGAAGATCTGGAAGTTCTACAAAAAAGTATCGTACTTTCTCATGCAGCTGGCATAGGCAAATTCATGTCTGATGAAACCGTGCGTTTGATGATGGTACTAAAAATTAATAGCTTGTCTCGTGGCTATTCAGGTATTCGACTGAAGGTAATTAATGCTCTAATCGATCTAGTGAATGCACAAGTTTATCCTTGTGTTCCACAAAAAGGCTCAGTAGGTGCCTCTGGTGACCTTGCTCCACTAGCGCACATGAGTACAGTGCTATTGGGTGAAGGCCAAGCACGACACAACGGCAAGGTAGTCACCGGCTTAGAAGCAATGAAAATCGCAGGTCTAGAACCAATAACACTAGCACCTAAAGAAGGTTTAGCTCTGTTAAATGGTACTCAAGCGTCCACAGCATTCGCATTAGAAGGCCTATTCGCTGCGGAAGATTTGTTCGCGTCTGCAACGGTATGTGGTGCTATGTCTGTTGAAGCCGCACTAGGTAGCCGTCGTCCGTTTGACCCTAGAGTCCATCGTGTTCGTGGTCACCGTGGCCAAATGGATGCAGCTCTGGCTTACCGTCATATGCTTGATCAAAATAGCGAGATTGGCGAGTCACATACTAGCTGTGAAAAAGTTCAAGACCCGTACTCACTACGCTGTCAGCCCCAAGTTATGGGGGCATGTTTACAACAAATCCGTAACTCTGCGGAAACCCTAAATGTTGAAGCGAACTCTGTATCCGATAACCCACTGGTTTTTGCTGAAGATGGCGACATCATTTCAGGCGGCAACTTCCATGCGGAACCAGTCGCAATGGCTGCGGATAACCTCGCTCTTGCGATTGCAGAGATAGGTAGCCTTTCAGAGCGAAGAATGGCACTGCTTATCGATAGCGCATTAAGTAAACTGCCACCTTTCTTAGTTGATAATGGTGGTGTGAACTCAGGTTTCATGATTGCTCAAGTGACCTCTGCTGCGCTGGCAAGTGAAAACAAAACACTTGCACACCCAGCTTCAATCGACAGTTTACCGACTTCGGCAAACCAGGAAGATCACGTATCAATGGCAACATTTGCGGGACGTCGTCTTCGATACATGGCTGAAAACACACGTGGCATATTGGCAGTCGAATACTTGGCCGCTGCACAAGGTCTAGACTTCAGAGCGCCGAACCTATCATCACCTCGTGTAGAAGAAGCGAAACAAATCCTTCGAGAAAAAGTCAGCTTCTATGACAAAGACCGCTACTTTTCACCAGATATTGAACAAGCAAACCTATTATTAAAGTTATCAGCACACAACCACCTAATGCCTGAAGGTATTCTGTGTAGCTTCTAGGAGCTATTGAAAACTCAATAACACGTCACATATACAAGGGCTATTAATTAGCCCTTGTTGCATTGAGTCAAGACAAACCCTCCACCCAAAATCGTCACATACCATCCAACATTTCCATCTAATCCATTGATATTTATGAAAAGTTAACTGGATAGACCATTAGATAGAAGTTAGTTAGCTATAATCCACACCAGATTTGATGACTAATAGCGATACTATGTTTCTGACACCTTACTTTTCTACTGAAGACAATGAATTTCAATTCACTCGTGAACAAGCTAGCCACTTTGCAAAAAAAGTAGCTGCTGACTTCAACCCAATTCACGATGAAGACAATAAACGCTTTTGCGTACCTGGTGATCTTTTGTTTGCAGTACTTCTGCAAAAAGAAGGCATTAGCCAAAAAATGCGTTTTGATTTTTCAGGCATGGTTGGTAATGGTATTGCGCTAAGTGTTGATAAAAAATGTGAAAGAGAAAGCTCATTAGTTGATGAAAAAGGCAAAGAATACCTCCACATGTCATGTGAAGGTGAAAAGAGTCACGATCAAGCATTCATCGAGCACGTGGTAACAAACTACGTTAAGTTTTCAGGCATGAACTTCCCGCACATCATGGTGCCTCTAATGGAAGAACAGCAAATGATGATCAACTGCCAACGCCCTCTTGTGATTTATGAGAGCATGGAAGTTGAATTTGTTCGCCTAGACCTAACCAACCCAGAAGTTGAGTTTTCTGGTGCGACTTTTGATGTTGAAGGCAAACGCGGCATCGTAACCCTGAACTTCGATTTCAAAGAAAACGGTGAAGTAGTAGGTAAAGGCGTAAAACGCATGGTAGCAAGTGGCCTTAAGCCATACGACCAAGCTTCTGTAGACGACCTAGTAAACCGCTTCAACGAGCGTAAAGAGATGTTTTTAGCTCAGTTCGCAGCCGCTGCTTAATCAGCATCCTTATTCACACCGCTCGATGTAAATAAGCTCTAGAACAAGATCAATAAAGCCCAGCTTGATATCCTCAAGCTGGGCTTTTTTAGTACGTAACCATCAGTCACATAGTTTCGATGGTTATCCGTTAAGCTTTAGTGATGGAAATGATTTTCGTACAATCAAACCACCGAAAAGGACGAGTAACCATTGCCAAGCCAGTGAACCACCGCTGCCGCCGCCTGAGCTTTTTGCGTTCTGCGTGCCCTCAGACTTAGATATCTTTATCTCGTCGGTATAAGCAAAGTTTTTGATCGTAACTCTGTCATCCCCGTAAGTGCCATACCAATCTTTCACATATTTAATCATAAGACTGTTGTTGGAATCCCTAACCATCGGCAGGTTCACTGAACCAGAAAGCTGACCTGATTCTTTATCGAATTCTTGACCGTTGATATAGAGCTCAAGGTAATCATGATCCAACTCAGACGATACCGTCACATCGAAAGAGACTGTCCCGGTCGGTATACCCTCTACAACCAACATTGTCGATTCGCTGCTACCTATTGATGGAGAGACGATTGTTGATCCTTCGGTACCCCACGCTTGTGTGCTGTAGACGCCACTGTTTGGTATGCTGACATAAGAGTTCACAGTATTCGTTACAGATCTCGCCCCTATAACAGAAGCCGTTGAAGTCACCGTGCCTAATAGTGAGTTAGTGTTAACGTTAATACCAAATTCATGTTCACCGATTGAATTTAGGTTATAACTTACCACAACTTCACAGCTTTGCCCTGCAGTTAAGGTGCTACATCCATTGTCTGTTATAACGGTATCATCTCCGGAAATTGGATAAACACTGTTCACTGCAATATTTTGGTCAGATTTATTTGTGAATTCAAAGGTATGTGAAATAGGAGCCAATAACCTTGCACCTAGCATTTCAGTTTGACGGTGGCTAAACCCAACTTTCTGCTCATCAATCCAATCATCAAAGTAACTAATATTAGTATAAACACCGTAAGCGTCAGCCAGCGCGCACTTTTCTCCCCAACTTACAATCCCCAGTTGTTCATACACTCCATTGGTTGACACAACTATTGGGCCACCACTGTCTCCCTGACAAGAGTCATAACCACCATCACTGTAACCCGCACAGAATGCGTCATTGCCAATAAAGGAGTAACCATAGTAGGGAACGCTATTGCATTGGTACTGGTTAACCAAGGGAACATTGACTTGATACAACTCACTCTTCGATGAATACACATCGGATGCGTCCTGATCACCCCACCCCATAACCGTTAGCATTTGGCCGTCATTCAAGTTGCCGCGAGTATAACCATCGACGAGATTAACCACAGACTCTGACGGCTTTTCTACTAGCTCAATAATAGCAATGTCACTGCCTATCACTTCAGGGTTGTAATATTGATGTACATAAATATTATCAACGGCGTATCTATGTTGTGCAGCTTGAGATGAAGAAAGGTTTGATACGCCAATCACCACATCTAGATCTTCACGACCATTAGCTTCCACACAGTGAGCAGCAGTTAATACATAGCGCTCACCAATGAAGCTCGCACCACAAAACTGACCGTCATAAGCGTTCACGTTCCTTGAGACTAGCGCTGCCATAAATGGCCAATTACCTTTTGTTGCTTCTTTACCGTTTATAATTCGAGCTGAAACATCTGCCAACACCGACATTGAAGACAGACTCACTACACAGACACCTAGCGACAACCACTTCGCCTCAACAATTTTCATTACCTAACCTTTATCCATTTTAATAATGAGGCGCAGACTATTTTATAAAAAATCAATATAAAACCTAAATCATATTAATTTGTGATGTAGATCAACCAAGCGATAATAATTCTTATCTAAATGGTCAATTGTATCTGAATCCACATCAGATCCAGCGCCTAACCTTTTGTTTGTAATCAACATATTCCGCACCGAACAATTGCTCTAGAGCGCGTTCTTCTGGCTTAATTTGGAACTGGTTCATGTAGATTACGAATACAAAACTGAGTAAGACACTGAACAGGTTTTGGAAGAAATAGCCAAGGCAAAACAGTAGGATGAATAGCCCTAAATACATCGGGTTTCGCGTGTAACCAAAAATACCACTGTCCACGACTGCCGAGGCGGTTTCGACCTTGATCGGATTAACGGTGGTTTCCTGCTTTCGAAACTCCCATATACCAGATAATCCGACCACGCCACTCAGTGCAATTCCGATCACCAGAACAATGATCTTATAAGGCAATACTATTGCCCCTACACTCAGGTGCTGAGCACTAAAATAAGACGCGACGAATACTAGTATAAATAGAGCAACCGGTGGGACTTTCAACTCTAGAAATCTCATAGCTTTCCTTATTAACAATTCCATTGTTAGTTTAGAAAAAGCCCAGCAATTGCTGGGCTAAATGTATTAAAGAATTTTTGCGAGCGCTTGTAATGGGTGGGCAAGCTTCTCACCCTCAAAACGCTTCACTTGGCTTCGGCAGGAATACCCCGTCACTAAGCAACGCTCTTTCGGTAAGTCTTGGATCCTTGGCTTCCAACTTAGACCGTATATGTCTTTCGACATTTGTAGCTTATCGACTTCGTGCCCGAAGGTGCCCGCCATACCACAGCAACCGACAGGAACGCTGGTAAGTGCAGCGCCAAAGTGTTTGAAGATAGCGCCCCACTCTTTTTCAGCGTTCGGCATTTTGGTTTTCTCAGTACAGTGAGCAAACAAGTACCACATTTCTTCACTTGCTGAGCGCGCTTCGAACTCACCTAACGATGGCATTAACCATTCATGCACAGTAAGCACATCAAAGTCGCCGCGCTTATCACCTAAGATCTCAACGTATTCATCGCGGTAACAAAGCACAAGAGCAGGGTCAACACCGACCAAAGGAATACCAATATCCGCCACCATCGACAAGAAATCCGAAGTCGATTTGGCTTCACGAGCAAAACGACTTAAGAAGCCTTTGATGTGCAGTGCTTTACCATTTGGCTTAAACGGCAGCAGTACCGGTGTTTTGCCAAGCTTCTGAGCCAGAGTGACGAAGTCTTCAACGACTTCTGCATCATAAAAACTAGTAAACGGGTCTTGAACGATGAGCACATGCTGTTTCTTATGTTCAGAAGACAAGCCTTCTAAATACTGTAGGTCGAAGAGTTGCAGCTCTTTACTTGCCAGACGACTTTTTAGCGTAGGCACAGACATCAGCGGTGCATCAACATAACCGACCGTTTTAGCTGTTGCCGTTTGGATCCACTTTTGACCCAATGCTGCGTTCACTACTTTTGGCGCTTTCGCCATCAGCGGCAGCATGGTTTCAATATTGGCGACTAAATAGTCTTTTGCTGGGCGCTGGTAACGCGAGTAGTAGATGTTTAAGAATCGAGAACGGAAACTTGGAACATCGACTTTAATCGGACATTGACTCGCACACGCTTTACACGCCAAACAACCGCTCATCGCTTCATGAACTTCATGCGAGAAGTCGTACTCATGGCGTTTGTTCATCGTGTTACGAACACGTTCCACCATGGTTTTAACCGGAGTATTGTCCTTCAGCGCTTCTTGCTCTAAATCAAGAATATCGACGCCTTGCTCCGTCAGCTGACGCAACCATTCTCTCACTAGGCCTGCACGGCCTTTTGGTGAGTGACGACGGTCTGCCGTGACTTTCATCGAAGGACACATTGGCGAGCTCGTATCGTAGTTGAAACACAAACCGTTACCGTTACACTCCATCGCTTGCTTAAAGCTATCGCGAACTTGTACGTCAATCTGACGATCATAAAAGCCACGTTTGGTATCAGTCACTTTTACCAATTCAGCATCACTGTCTAATGGCGTACAGATCTTGCCCGGATTCATCTTGTTATGTGGGTCGAATGCGGCTTTAACACGTCTTAATTCGGTAAACAGCTCTTCACCAAAGAAGTCAGGACCATATTCAGAACGAAAGCCTTTACCGTGTTCACCCCACATTAAGCCGCCGTATTTCGCCACCAGCTTAACCACTTCATCAGAAACTTCGTGCATCAATGCTTCTTGCATCGGGTCACACAAATCTAAAGCAGGGCGAACGTGCAGTACGCCCGCGTCAACGTGACCAAACATGCCGTAGTTCAGCTCTTTTGAATCGAGTAACACTCTAAATTCAGAGATAAAATCCGCCAAGTTTTCCGGTGGTACGCAGGTATCTTCAGCAAAAGCGACCGGCTTAGCTCGACCTTTTGCTGCACCTAATAGACCCACCGCTTTTTTACGCATGTTGTAGATTCGGCCAATGCTCGCTAAGTCGCTGCACACTTGGAAACCAATCACACCCGCTTCTTCGGTTTCTACCATGGTTTCAAGTTGCGCGGTCAGCGCTTGAACTTGTTGTTCAACTTCCGCTTCATCTTGACCTGCAAACTCAACCATGTTGATGCCAAGCATCTCTTTATTTGGCACATCCATAAGCAGGTCGCTCACGGTGTGCCAAACAATATCTTGCTTCGCAAGATTCAATACTCTTGAATCAACGGTTTCAACAGATAGTGCTTTCGCTTCAACCATGAACGGCGCATTACGCAACGCAGAGTCAAACGTGTTGTATTTCACGTTAACCAGTGTTCGAGCTTTTGGAATTGGCGTTAAATTTAGTTTTGCTTCAGTAATGAATGCGAGTGAACCTTCGGCACCGCATAAAACGCGAGTCAGATCAAAGCTGTCATCTTGTTCATTGATTGCATTCTTTAGATCGTAGCCTGTTAAGAAGCGATTCAACGGGGGGAATTTATTTAGGATTTGAGCACGTTTTTTACGACAAACAGCCTCAGTCACCGCAAGTGCATGGTGAGCAAATTCACCCTCAACGGGTAAGCCGTTTGATAAATCAGATTCTAGACATGAACCATCTGCGAACACGGCTTGCAGCGACAACACATGATCAGAGGTTTTCCCGTACTTGAGTGACCCTTGGCCAGAGGCATCGGTATTAACCATGCCACCTATAGTTGCTCGGTTACTGGTTGAAAGGTCTGGAGAAAAAAAGTAACCGTAGGGACGCACAGCATCGTTCAATTGATCTTTAACGACGCCAGACTGAACTCTTACCCAGCCTTCGTTTTCGTTAATCTCAAGAACCTTATTCATATATCGTGATAGGTCAACCACCACGCCTTTTGTTAATGACTGTCCGTTTGTGCCAGTACCACCGCCGCGAGGAGAAAAAGTCACTCGTTCGTAAGCGGATTTAGAACCTACTTTGCCGATCAATGCAACGTCGTGCGTTGTCTTAGGAAGAATGACAGCCTGTGGCAATTGCTGATAGACACTGTTATCAGTCGCCACGGCCAAACGGCTAGAATATTGAGATTCAATGTCGCCAGTAAAGCCCACTGTTTTTAAATCATCTAAAAAGCGTACGACTACTGGGTCGACATCAGCATTGAGTTGAAGTCTTGGTAACATTTGCTTCCTGCCCCTACTTCGCTGATCCTATCAGCATTGGGTTATTTAAGATTTTAGTAATTTTCTTTGAATTTCGTCACTTTACTACTATTAAGATCATATAAAAAGGTGCTCAAATAAGAATCTCAGTGCAAGAATAGAGAAATAGTCACTTTTGTCTTAATTCAGTAGTAATATATTGAATAACATTTTGTTTAAGGCACTTCACGAGCACATCACAATGAAAAAAAACAAAACAGTCACAACTGAAGATATTCTTCTTAAGCTATGCCAATCAGTCTCCAGCGTACTCACTTCAGCGACGGCTTCTCAAGTGTCCTATTCAGCCATGGTTCAAAAAATCAATAAAACAAGTTTGAAACCTGACTTCGGCTGTTTCGTCTTATTTGACGGTGGTTTTTCCGGTCTTGTTGTTATCAATTTTACGTCAAAAGCGGCATTAGAGATCTATGCCAATTATATGCGTAACATGGGGATGCCTGAAGAAGAACTTGCTGTTCTCCATACTTCGGACGAAGTTGGTGATGTATTGGGAGAATTAATGAATCAATTAGTCGGCGACTTTACGAATAAAATCCGTAAAGAACTGCAAACTAACATCACGCAGAACCAACCTAAAATGCTGGCGCTTAACAAGCAAGTTAACCTTTCTGTAGACACCAACCTAGATCGTCCACAAGCGCGCCGTGTAACTTTCTCAACCGAAAAGAACAATATTTTCTATCTTGAATTAGCCATGGATAAGACAGAATTCATCCAATTGGAAGAATTTGAAATCGCTGAGGACGAATGTCCAGATAGCATTCTTGAAACTACTCAGAAAAATATGCAAGGAGCAAACAAATCCACTCAAAGCTCAAGCAACGATTCTGCAGCGGATCTACTCGATGAACTCGGGATCTAATTCCACAAAGCCCTAGTCGTTCTGATAAATAACCTCACTAACGCCATCAATACGCTGATGGCGTTTTTATTTTTCAAAAACAACTTTACCTCTACTTCACAACCAGACCTATAGGTTTATATGTGAGTTTTAACTTTCTGTTACCTGTCAAAACATGTAAAATGTCGGACTTTTAAAAATTTGCGGTAATGATTAAGTAGTCGATGGATAAGAAAAAAGCCCTAAAGAAAATTGCCAAGTGTCTTGAGCTTGGAAATTCTGCGAACGTCAATGAAGCTGCCAATGCGATAAAAATGGCGCACAGCTTGATGCTGAAATATGGTCTCGAAAAAGACGATATTGAATTTATCAAGATGGGAAAAACTCAATCCAGTCATCTGTTACCTGCAAATATCAGCTCTACACTGCTGCGTGTTATTCGTGGTATCAACACCAAATTTGGTGTTGAAGCCGTGTTACTGAATCACAAAGGCCTCAAGCGTGTTGAGTTCATTGGTGAAGCCGATCGCGCTATCTTCGCAGCTTTTGCGTTTGATATTGTTTACCGAGAACTGAATGAGCACACGGGCCAATTTAGAAATAGCTTCGCTGGCTCAGGAACCGGGTCATTAGAGGTTACACGTCGTGTGAACTCGTTTGTTTCAGGTTGGGTTGAAGGAGCGCTTGAGAAGCTACCTACTATTACCCCCGACGATGAATCAAACAACAAGATCAATAACTACATTGATAAAGAATTCAAAAATATCGACCGCGAAACTTTTAAGCAACAACTGAGAGAAGCGATGAAAAACCTCACCGCAGATTATGAAGTTGGCTTGAAGAAAGGTCGTAAATTGTCTGTAAATCGACCAGTTTCCGGTGCTCAGACACCTAAAAAGATCACTAAATCGTAGAGCGGCTTTACATTACCTCAACGTATTGATAAAAACACCAATAGCATTTGCAGAACTATGGTTGTCATTCACATCCATTCGTTTGACAGAGGTACATAATGGAGAAAGTACGTTGAAAAAAATCACTCTAGCCCTGGCGCTTACTGTCGCCTTAACAGGTTGTCAGGCAACGCAACGTCAAAACGCGACAACTGGCGAGTCTGAGACTAACTCAGCAACGCAAGGCGCCCTAATCGGTGCTATCGCAGGAGCCGTTGCGGGAGCTGTTACCGGTGACGATTCTAAAGATCGCCGCAAGCGGGCTTTAATTGGTGCTGCAGGCGGAGCTGCCGTTGGCGGAAGTGTTGGTTACTACTTTGACCAACAAGAAGCCGCACTTCGTGAAGAGCTAATGAACTCAGGAGTTCAAGTACAGCGTGTAGGTGAGAACCAACTTCTACTCCGTCTAGAGAACGGCATCGGTTTTGATTCCAGTTCTTACGCTTTGCAGTCTAGCATTCACAACACGCTGCGCGGCGTCGCTCGCATCTTAGTTGAATACCCAGACACTAGCCTAGTAATTGAAGGTCACACTGACAGCACTGGCAGTGAATCGACTAACCAAATACTTTCCGAGCGTCGCGCAGAATCCGTTCGTTCATTCTTGGTCTCTCAAAATGTAGCGGCAGGTCGTGCTATTGCTCGTGGTAACGGTGAGCGCTACCCTCTTTGTGACAACAAAACCTCTCAAGGTCGTGCTTGTAACCGTCGCGTAGAAATTCAAATCTTGCCACTTAAGTAGCACGATTAAGCCCAGCTCGTCTTTATCTATTGAATTAACCATTATATAGTTGCTTGTCAGTCGTGTTACTTATTCAAAGTAATACGACTAACCAACAATCATAAATGTATTCATATTGAACTATCGACTCTGGGCTTTTTACGAGACTTATCTTTTGCTTACCTTATCCAACTTGCTGCCGTCGTCATTTCTTAGAACTCTATTTCTAGCCCTCATCTTTTCCACTATACAGTTATCAATCACACATTTCGTTTATGCTGAAAGGAGTGGTGAGTTGTTACTAGAATCACAACCTCAAGATCCAGTTTCTCAATACCAGTTAGCTCAAGCTTATGAGTCGGGGATCGACCTCCCTCTTAGCACCAGCGACGCATTTTATTGGTATACGCAATCAGCAGATAATGGCAATTCAGATGCGCAATTTAGATTGGGAGAGTTGTACTTAGCAGGTACAGGCGTAGAACAAAGCAACAAGCTTGCTCTGAAATGGTTAATCAAAGCAGCGCTGCAAGGTAACCAACGAGCGCCAATCGAGATCGCCAAACTCTACGAGTCCTCACTTGAGAAAGCACAACTCCAACCATTAGATGCTGCACTGATATGGTATGAAGCAGCCTTACCAGACAATCCTGACGCACAAGATGGATACAACCGGGTTCTGGAAGCACAATTCAACCAACAACGCGCAAAGCAGATTTCTTCGATTGAGAAGCTCAATGACAGCATCGACTCTGAAATAGACACCAGTCAGGGGTTATCTCAGCAAGTACAATCTAACCAAGCCTCACGCTCTAACCTCTCCAGTTCTAACCAAACGTATTCAGACTATCTGATTGGCACAGCCTTAGCCGTGTTGATTTCAATTATCAGCATCATTGCGACGTTCGTTATCTCAAGAAGAAGACAAGCTCTAAAGTCGGGTGATTCGCGACAGCAACAACAATCATTTGAAGCGCGGCTTAGCTCGAAGGACCTGACGATTAAGCAGCAAAAAAGACAACTGCACGCGATGCTTACTGAACTAAAGAAACAGAAAAATTCAAAGGACATACAAAAAATACAAGTGGCTTGCGCTTTATTCGGATATACATCGAACTCTATTCCTGAACAGAGAAGTGTAAAAACTAGATACAAACAACTATCAAAAATATACCATCCTGACGCTAGCGGGTGCGACGAAGAAATGAAACGCTTGAACAATGCACTAAAAACCCTACTACAAAATGTTACAAAATAGTAAAAAATCACACTTATCAAATTTACAAAGTCACAAATATACCGATTTTATTAGTGTGGCAATCGATCCCCCTCTCAAAAACAGGTAACAAACTATTAACTAATAGGTCTTACTTGTGTCATAATTTGCGCCGAAAATACACCTGGCGTATACAGGTGAGGAGAGAATATGTTCACAATAGAAGGCGTTTGTGATTGGTGCAAAAAGCCAAGCCTAGTAAAAAAGCACGACTACCTAGATGGTAAGTGTCATCATGCATGTAAAGAGTGCAATGATATTGCAACCATTGATGTTCGCCAGTTCAATATTGGTGAAATGGAAATGAGAGCGAAACTCTCCCAAGCGACACTGAGATAAGCAACACCGTGAGATATAAGAAAGCGCCTAAGGCGCTTTTTTTGTATCTGGGGCTTATCTTCTTATCTTCTTATCTTCTTATCTTCTTATCTTCTTATCTTCTATACGGAGGTATACAGTACTTTTATGCAAAAACCACTGTATACACCTGTATGAAACTCACATATTTTTCAACTTATGAGACAAAATAGTAAATTCATTCGAATTTAATTTATTATTTACTTTCATATAGTTAGATGATCACTATCTATTTTTTTGACAAAGATCGTCCAATAATCCCGCAAAAAACGCTTGATCTTATAAGCAATCAAAACTACTGTATACACATACAGCATGTATATAAGGACAGCAAAATGATTCAAGCACACGTTAAAGCACAACACTCTAGCCCGCTAGTTCACTGCGCATTTACATCAGTTTCTCGTAAAAGCAAAAATTCAAACGAGGAAGCGTTGTTTGCAAGAATGGCGTTGCTGTCCAATCAACATCAGTGGTTACTGTTTACCGCTCAAACACCAAGACCATCAGCTAAACAGCTTAAGCAACATAATGTTTGCTGCGACCGCGTTATTCATATGAAAGCCTCTCATCAAATGACTGAGGTAGAAACTGTTGAGAAAGCAATCCGTTCTAAGAATGCTAGCGCGATTGTTGCAAGTGCATCGATTGACCAATTCAGCCAACAGTACCTAAGAACACTAGGGTTACGCTTTCAATGTGAAGTCTTCTTTATGGATGCAAATTCAGAGCGTATTCACTAAACCACCTTGCTTAATAACATTTTGGCTCAAAAACATAGCTCACAAACATAGCTTAATCTTTTAGCTAACAAAGTTAACTTAACAAACATAGCTCCAAAACAAAGTCCAAATATACTGCCTTCCCCCGCCCTACAATTCGCCAATTTTTTAGCGGATTGTTAGGCGGGGGTTTTTATTTAAATAATAGATTTAGCAATCGATTGCTTTTTCTCTGGAAGCAAATAGTAGATTGGGTATAATGCCCGTCTAATCATGTGCACACCGCACTTCTCTGTACGACGTTTGATAAAAAATAGGAATGTCTAAATGAGCCTTGCTGATCAAGTTCTTGCCGTAAATGATGACCTACCAATCCGTACTGATAAACCTGTCCACAGTGGCAAGGTTCGTTCGGTCTACTGGTTAACTGAAGAAGATAGCCAACGACTAATTAAAGAGAAAGGCTACGATGTAGCACCAGATGCGCCTTTAGCAATCATGGTGATCAGTGACCGTATCTCTGCATTTGATTGTATCTGGCGTGGTGAAGGGAATCTTAAAGGTGTTCCAGGTAAGGGAGCGGCTCTGAATGCTATCTCTAACCA
The DNA here is from genome assembly GCF_041439575.1 of Vibrio sp. 5S239. Taxonomy (NCBI): domain Bacteria; kingdom Pseudomonadati; phylum Pseudomonadota; class Gammaproteobacteria; order Vibrionales; family Vibrionaceae; genus Vibrio; species Vibrio sp. 5S239. The sequence continues at coordinate 267,585 of NZ_JBGOOM010000002.1, forward strand.
CTGGTTCAAATTGTTTAAAGACAACGGACTTGCTGACAGTCATATTCTTGATATCCCTCACCCGTTCGTATGGATTGTACAAAAAGCTCGCCCAGTCATGATCGAGGCGATTTGCCGTCAATACATCACAGGTTCAATGTGGCGTGCGTACGCGAACGGCGAACGTGAATTCTGTGGTATCGAGATGCCTGAAGGCCTTGAGAAAGACAAGAAGTTGCCTGAGCTACTGATCACGCCTTCAACAAAAGGAATTCTGAAAGGTATTCCTGGCGTTCCAGAAGCTGACGATGTGAACATCACTCGTAACAACATCGAAGATAACTTTGCAGCCTTCAACTTTACTCAAGCAAGCGACATCGCGCATTACGAAAAACTTCTTAAAGAAGGCTTCAACGTAATCAGCCAAGCGCTAGCAAAAGTAGATCAAACCTTTGTTGATACCAAATTTGAGTTTGGCTACGTCAACGATGCTCAAGGCAAAGAAAAACTTATCTACATGGACGAAGTTGGTACTCCAGATTCATCGCGTATCTGGGATACTCAGGAATACAACAACGGCAACATCGTTGAGAACTCAAAAGAAGGTTTCCGTCAGTTCTTGCTTAACTACTTCCCTGATGCAGACATCTTGTTAAACAAAGAACGTATGCCAGAGCGTGAAGCATTGGCTCGTGATAATGAACTTCCACTTGATTCGCTAATGTCTCTGTCTCGCACTTACCTTGATATCGCAGCGAAAATCACAGGTGCAGAGATCGTACTGAGCGAAAATCCTAAGCAAGAGATCATTGATGTACTGCGCGCTGACTATGGTCTAATCGACTAGTCGCTTAATTGCTTAATCTCAAAATAAAAAGCTAGAACGCTAATAAGCTCGTAGACACAAGTTTTAGATACTAAAAGGGCCTCAATATTGAGGCCCTTTTTACGTGTACGTTCTACTATTCCTGAGAGAGGTTGTAGGCGAACTGAAGTTACAGCCTAATCGTAAACTCTTCTCCAGAATTAACCGCAAGCACTAAATGACTACGCGATTCGATATACTCTATCTGCTCTTCTTCAAGAGAATATGGCATCACAACTTTGAGTTCATTTATTCCTTCTAGCTTGGCAAGCTTGAGCAAAGTGACAATGTTTGACTCATCACTTTTACGCGTAGACATTGATTTCAATGCCATCTGCCATAAGCGATCTTCTGGGCTTGCTAGCTCTTTAATGCTATCGCGCCAGACAGTACTGAATACTGGGGCAATGGTGGTAAGTGCTTCCAGGAAAGTCCATTTTTTACTGCATGAGGCGCCAAGAAATGTTGTGTAATCAAACTCTACACGCGTCTCTTTCTGTTTATCCATGATGTCCCCCGACACTTTGGCAACACAATATACTCAATATCCACCAACTTCTTTTATATAGCAATAGGATATAGAAGAATGGTCTTTTATGACCTTTTGACTGGTTAAAATTGCATATAAAAATCAAGTTTGTAACAAAATACGCACTGATAAATCACATATGCGCCTATTTGATTAATATTTTAGAGATAAAACTTATCTAAGCTATTTTATATCGATAATACGGCTCGCTTTTTTATATTGAATACGCCATCCTGACCATGTTGGTAGTTCCCAACGTTTTGGCGATAACTTACGACCACCCGATTGATAATGCACGTAAATCAGCTTTCTTCCGGGGAAGTATTCAACATCAAGCTGCAAATCAGCAAGGCTCAAAGAAAACGGATATTTTTCTGAAAACTCTGAATAAAGCCAAGTTGGGATGCCTTCAAAGGGAATATCTGACTGTTCGAACATTTCTAGCTCGCTAATGTCAGTAACCCCTAAGACTTCAAGTTGCTCTATAAACCATCCCTCAAAACTCAATTGCTCAATCTCTGGGGTATTGTGTATTTTCTCATCGAGCCCAAGTCTCACGTACAACTGCCAATGCTTGATCTCTTGAGTGCGAAGTTCTGCAAAACCGGGAAGCTGAGCACCGCTGACTACGAGGTCTACGATAGGCTTCAATGACAATTGACCTTCAGCCGCCACGAGTTTAGTCATAATAGGGCGGCCGGCATAGAGCAACGCGACCTCGGTAAAAACGCCATCATCATTCACAACGGTTTCACCTTGCCCCCACTCTCCTAGTTCAGCATCAATGATAAGCTCAAGAGGAATTGGGGCCGTGACCGTCGCTAGGGTCAGTGTTTGCTTAACGCCTCTTCCCGGCAAGCTGTGGGTATCAAGCACCAACATAGCTTGTGCATTATCAGGGAAACGACTCTGACGACCGAGTACCACCTCTAACACTCCATTAGCAAAGGCTTCTTTTCTTTTAAGTCGGCGTACAAACACCAGTTCAGGATGCAGATTTACAATGGTCTTGAGCAGTTCAATGCGTTGGAAACGTGACGCGACTTCTAGCTGAGGAAGTTCAAACACCTCCCGCATTTGCTTAGCCAGTCCTTGTGCTTCATTCAGTGCTTGTTGGTCGATATCTAGATGCGGATAATCACGACCGCGAACAATCTGAATTAACAGGGTTAAATCACACCCTTCTTTTTCTTGCTGAGCCAGCGCTTCAAGATGCTCTGCATTGTTAGGTAATTGGTACAAACGAGCCGGAACAGACAACGCAGCAGTGAGATCCACCATGGCTTCTTTTAGTGCTTTGGTTTTGATTCGAGTAACAATGTCGGCATACAAAGCATCAATCGGCAACGGGTAAAGATTTTTACCGTGCTCAGTAATTTGATGGTCGATATCAATCGCTTCCATTGTCAGTAAGGTTTGGGTCGCACTATTTAGCGACCTCTCAGGAATAAGGTCAAGAAAAGACAAGCTCTCAAGCGAGGTGTCGCAACATGCTGCAGCCAACATAGGTTCAGTCAGCTCTTCACGCTGTAACTCAGGCGGTGTGACTAACTCTAACGCCGCATGCTCTCCATATAGACGAACGCAAACGCCATCCATTACCCTACCCGCGCGGCCAGCTCGCTGTTTGGCACTCGCTCGTGATATGGATTTAAGCATCAGTGTGGTTCTGCCATTACGCTGGACGGTGCGCCTTTCTAATCCTGAATCTATCACCACACCAATGTCAGGAATGGTTAATGACGTTTCTGCAACGTTGGTCGCAAGGATGACCTTTCTCAGGGTATTTCCTTCAACATTGATATTGCGACCCGATAACGCTGAATCTCGCTCTTTATCACTGACCGACGCATGCAATTTAACAACTTGGATATCTGGATTTTTCGCTAAGGCTTGTTCGCATTGCACGATCTCTTTTTTACCCGGCAGAAAAACCAACATATCGCCAGAAGAAGCGATCAGCTGATGATTCACTTCTTCCGCAATACGCTGCTCTAGATGTCGAATATCAGGCAGTGTTCTGGATTCGTTCGCTCGATGCTCTATCTCAACTTGATAAGTTCGCCCTTCACAGCTTATGCGATTCGCATCCAAATAATGAGCAAGGCGTTCCCCCTCAATGGTTGCTGATGTGATCACCAAACGATGACTCGCTTTTTGTTTCAGAATCGCCACCAGCAGATCAATGTCCCAACGTCTCTCGTGAAATTCATCCACCACGATCACATCAAAGTTAGCCAATCCATCTTCTGATAACCAACGCAGCGCGATACCGGGCGTCACAAAAACGACGCTAGTTTGCTCGTTGTATTCCGACTCAAGCTTAATCGCATAGCCCACTTTGCTACCCAACTTCTCGCCCGATTGTTGCACTAAATATTTAGCGAGTGACGTACAAGCGATTCGTCTTGGTTCAACAACCAACACTCGCCCATGCGCTGATGCCCAAACTGGTAAGCGTGTTGATTTACCCGACCCGGTTTCAGCTTCAACAACAAGATGAGAATTAGAGATCTGTTCATGGAAAGTCTTTTGATAAGAATCGATGGGCAGTGATGACATACAGAAGGTAACTAATGAAAAACGGTGAGCAAAGTATAACGAATTATGACGTTAGAATTCGAAAAGTGTGGGACATAATTAAGAATATCATTTTGTTTGCTCAGATCTCGGAGAAACTATTTACAATTGAATAACTAAACCGTTATCATTTTTCAGTTACCCTTTCTCCCATATTAGGCATCCAATGAACAACGATAAACGCCCTCTATATATACCTTATGCTGGTCCTGCTCTACTAAGTACTCCTCTTCTAAACAAAGGCAGCGCATTCTCAGCTCAAGAACGTAGTTCTTTCAACCTTGAAGGCTTGTTACCGGAAACAACCGAAACAATTCAAGAGCAAGTTGAACGTGCTTACAAGCAATATTGCAACTTCGAAAGCGATATGGATAAGCATATCTACCTGCGTAATATCCAAGACACAAATGAAACGCTCTTTTATCGTTTAGTTCAAAACCACATCTCTGAAATGATGCCTATCATTTACACGCCAACAGTTGGCGCAGCATGTGAGAACTTTTCAAATATTTACCGTCGTGGTCGTGGCTTGTTTATCTCATATCCGAACCGCGATCGCATCGATGATCTACTGAATAATGCAACCAACCACAACGTAAAAGTTATCGTGGTAACTGATGGTGAGCGTATTCTTGGTTTGGGAGACCAAGGGATCGGTGGTATGGGTATTCCAATTGGTAAACTCGCACTTTATACAGCTTGTGGCGGCATCAGCCCAGCTTATATGCTACCAATCGTGCTTGATGTTGGTACTAACAACCCTCAACGTCTTGCAGACCCTATGTATATGGGTTGGCGTCACCCTCGTATCACAGGGGCTGATTACGATGCATTCGTTGAAGAGTTCATCCAAGCCGTTCAACGCCGTTGGCCTGATGCATTAGTACAATTCGAAGATTTCGCTCAAAAGAATGCAATGCCATTGCTTGAGCGCTATAAAGACCGCATCTGTTGTTTCAACGATGACATCCAAGGTACAGCAGCCGTCACTGTAGGTTCTCTACTTGCAGCATGTAAAGCCGCAAACAGCAAACTTTCAGAACAGCGTATTACCTTCTTAGGTGCAGGCTCTGCCGGGTGTGGTATCGCTGAAGCGATCATCGCGCAAATGGTATCTGAAGGTATCAGTGATGCTCAGGCTCGTTCTCAAGTGTACATGGTTGATCGTTGGGGCCTGCTACAAGAAGGCATGCAAAACCTACTTGATTTCCAACAACGCTTAGTTCAAACCAATGCGAATACTAAAGGTTGGGAAAGTGATAGCTCAGGCTTCTCACTACTGGATGTTGTTCGTCACGCAAAACCAACCGTTCTTGTTGGCGTATCTGGTGCTCCGGGTCTATTCAGTAAGGAAGTCATCCAAGAGATGAATCTACACTGTGAACGCCCTATTGTGTTCCCACTGTCTAACCCAACTAGCCGTGTTGAAGCAACACCAAACGACATCATTCGTTGGACTGATGGAAAAGCATTGGTAGCAACGGGTAGCCCATTTGAGCCAGTAACTCATAACGGCACAACTTACCCAATTGCTCAGTGTAACAATAGCTACATCTTCCCAGGGATCGGCCTTGGGGTACTTGCTGTGAATGCTTCACGCATCACTGACGAAATGCTAATGGAATCGAGTCGTGCGCTTGCAACGTGCTCTCCACTCGCAATCAATGGTTCAGGTGCTCTACTTCCACCATTGGAAGAGATCCATACCGTATCTAAGAAGATTGCTCTCGCTGTTGGTAAAAAAGCGATTGAACAAGGTGTAGCTCTAGAGATCACCGACGAAGCACTACAACAAGCCATTGACCAACACTTCTGGCAGCCGGTTTACCGTCGCTACAAGCGCACCGCATTCTAATAAAAATTGTTACGCTTCTAATCAAAGCCTCTGTAATCACAGGGGCTTTTTCTTTACACAGTCTTGTCTTTTTAACTGATTTTTCTCATTTTTATTTGGTATTATCGAACACCAAAAATTTAATGTTCAACCAAAGGGCCATACCGAGAGTGAAATTCGATTCTCACGTTTACCGTACCTACTTACTAAAAGCTTACCAAAAACTACAAGGGTTTATGTTTGGCGCCTTCCTCGTATTCTTGGTAAGCTGCGCTGCAATTATTGCTATCGATTATTGGGTTTCATGGCAAGCAGAAGATCGCATCATTTACGATATTGATGAAGTACCTGAGCGCGAAGTTGCGGTTGTCCTCGGCACCAGTAAATATTTAGGTCGAACGCTCAACGATTATTATAAATACCGAATTGAAGCCGCTATCGAGTTGTTCAATCGTGAAAAGGTGAATCAATTTTTACTGAGTGGCGATAACGCTCACCGTTCTTACAATGAACCTTGGACGATGAAACGAGACTTATTGAAAGCCGGTATTCCTGATGAACGAATCAATCTAGATTACGCTGGATTTAGGACATTAGACTCAATTGTTCGTGCAAAAAAAATATTCGACACAGATAACTTCCTGATCATCACTCAAAAGTTTCACTGTGAAAGAGCGCTATTTATCGCTAATTCTTATGATATACACGCAACGTGTTTAGCGGTTTCTGGACCAACTCATCACTCGGGAATGACCATACGCTTACGTGAAGTGTTTGCCCGCACCAAAGCGTTTCTTGACCTATACATTATTGGGACCACACCTAAATTTCTTGGCCCGAAAGAGCCAATTCAACTAAATCCAAAACAAGAATCATCACCTATCCCTCCGCCTATTGCAGGACCAGCAGAGACTGATGTGTAGAAAACTACACATTTTTAATTTGTTACCTCACACTTCCCCACTGTTACACAAAAACACACCAACACTCCTTTATTAACTTAAGTAACATTATCCCAACAAAGCCCACCCCTACATCAAGTCAATGCATTAGCACTGTATAGCTTGAAACAAGATAATTCGAAAACTATATACCTCGAAAAAATAAGAAGCATCGCTCTTTGGGTCAGGTGCACCAATAAAACGAGGATAAACAAAAGGAGCGCCTTATGACGGCACTTGTTACTACGCTGAAACACTGGCTGTTTACACGCAACAGCATGATCTTAATTGGTAATTTCTCGCTATTTGCGTTATTGCTCAACACCTTGCCTTTCGAAGCTCAAGTGAATACAGGTCTAAGTATTCTCGTATTTGTCGCGATTTTATGGTTAACCGAAGCCATTCACGTCAGCATCACAGCTTTGCTCATTCCACTTTTGGCTGTCTTGTTTGGTGTTTTCAACACATCGGCTGCATTGTCTAACTTTTCCAACCCGATCATCTTTCTGTTTATGGGGGGGTTTGCTCTTGCGGCGGCACTCAACAAACAAGAACTAGATAAAGCGATTGCTGACAAGGTGCTGCTAATAGCAAAGGGGAAAATGTCTGTCGCCGTCTTCATGTTATTTGGCGTAAGTGCTGGGTTATCAATGTGGATCTCAAACACAGCCACCACTGCAATGATGCTTCCCCTTGTTCTTGGCATCATGAATAAAGTTGACCAAAGTGAAGACCGTAATACGTATGTGTTCGTGCTTCTGGGTATCGCCTATTGCGCATCCATTGGTGGTATTGCAACTTTAGTCGGCAGTCCTCCAAATGCAATCGCAGCAGCGGAAGTTGGCTTGAGTTTTACTGAGTGGATGGAACTGGGTCTGCCGATCTCAATGATCTTGCTCCCAATCGCGATGATCATCCTATATGTAATGACTAAACCTAAGCTAAACCACAAGTTCGAGTTAGACCACGCTCCTGTAGAGTGGACTAATAGTAAGAAAATTACTCTATCAATTTTCCTCTTAACCGTTACGCTTTGGATATTTGGGAAACCAATCAACGCAATGATCGGTGGGTTCTCTAAATTTGATAGCTTAGTTGCAATTGGCGCGATTGTACTGCTTGGTGCTTCTAGAGTTGTTGAGTGGAAAGATGTCGAAAAATCAACGGACTGGGGGGTACTTATTCTGTTCGGCGGTGGTATCTGCTTAAGCAATGTTCTTAAAGAGACTGGCACCAGTGTCTTCTTAGCACACTCACTCAGTGGCTTCTTGGAAACGGCTGGCGTGCTTCTCACAATTCTTGCTGTAGTTGCTTTTGTTGTATTCCTGACTGAATTTGCGAGTAACACCGCAAGTGCCGCACTGCTTGTCCCTTTATTTGCAACTATTGCTGAAGCTCTTGGTATGTCACCAGTTATCTTATCAGCGTTGATTGCCGTTGCTGCGTCTTGTGCCTTCATGTTACCAGTCGCAACACCGCCTAACGCAATCGTATTTGGCTCAGGACATATCAAACAAAAAGAGATGATGCGAATCGGTATGGTATTAAACCTAGTTTGTATCTTAGTACTTACATTATTCGCTTGGATTTTCTGGTAAATACTCAATGCTTAAAGAGTAGGCCTGATAGGTCAATACTTATAGAAATGCTCTAAAAATTGGTTGCAGTTCCCCCGGCTCACCAATATAAAAAAAATGCCACACGTTACATATGTACGTGTGGCTTATCAACTAACTAAAACAATTTTCAGATTAGTGACTCAAGATCACCTGATTTCGCCCCGAATGTTTCGCTTGATACAAAGCCTCATCTGCACGAGCAATCGTCTCCGACCCCTTTTCTTGCTTCATTTCCGCAACGCCAATACTGCAAGTCAGAGGATCACCATGCACCCAAAGGTGCTGACTAACCAAAAATCGGACTTTCTCAGCCTTCCTCTGTGCTTCATCAGCATCAGTATCAGGACAGAAAACGATGAATTCCTCACCGCCCCATCTCACTAGCTTATCAGTGTCACATATCGAACTACCGACCACCATTCCGAACTCTCGTAAAACATGATCCCCCATTTGATGTCCGTATTTATCATTCACACTCTTAAAGTAGTCCAGATCGAGGTACAAGATACTCAACTTTCCGTGGCCTCGCTTAACGTGTTGAGACTGCATTTTCAGCCACTCACGAATGGCATGCCGATTTAAGGTCCCAGTCAATTCATCACGATGAGCTAATTCTGAAAACTCGAAATTCTGATCTCGAAGCGCTTGGTTAAGACTTTTAAGATGAAGGTGTCTTTTCTCCACTATCAACATACGCTTTCTTGAACGATGCAGTTCTGAAACTAAAAATGCCGTACCAGTACAAACCCAAATAAAAAGCAGAATCATAAATAGGCTCTCTGTTGAAATAGACGAACCTTCAAATTCAATGCTGCGTATCACGATTCGATGATGGCCGATTTTCGCTCCAGAACCCGTCGCAAACTCAACCATGTTAACGTTCGAATACTCTGGTAAGGAATGCTCAAGATCAATATTGTTATCGGAAAGCCACCATGTCATGACTTGTAGGTTGTTGATGGGAATTTCAATAACTCCACCATCCACGCCAGGCGAAAATTCCATTCCGTTGTACTTATGCGTGTACTCGTCATCAGGAACAGAGTAAGCCGGATTATAATTTCTCAAATACGTTCTTAAACGAGCACTAGAACCTTCGTCTGTGTGATAATCAATATTCACTCTAAAGGTATGGTACTGGGAAAGATCAAGGCCAACGGTGATGTCTGGGTTGATACGAATCGATAGGCCGCAATATGGCCAAGGGTACTCCGACACCTTCAGTTCACAATCGAGGATGTATTGCTTGTCTTCAAATGAGATTTTAGAGGTACTAACGCCCATGTGGATTTGATCACTGGTCGCGATAAATTCGTATTTTTCAGGGGTAATAGAAGTGATTAAACGATTTCCGTTCACTCGGTAATATTGCATAATCGCAAGTGTCGCAATAACTAAAAAGATGACTATTTTATGGATCCACTTCACTTCTAAGTTTCCGGCTTACTGCTTCTAAAATATAAAACTAATGGTATAAGAATTCAGAAGACCATTAATTTTGCGACAATTTATAACTAATAGTTCATCTACAAACGTTATATCACGCGTGAACAAAATGTCATACTATAATTTATAAATGGAATTTTCTATCAGTTACCCACCATGATAATCAAATAATCTTACGTATAAAAACGGACTCTATTTGTTATACTCAGCGCATAATCATCGTAAACCGTGGCGCCTGCTTACAGAGCGTCCGAGTCGACGAAATAATAATCAAAATACAACGAGTAATGTCATGTCTTTATTAGCAAAAGGAACACTCAAGAAGATGAGTGCTTCGCTCGATGGTGCGGTGACCTACCGTCTACCTGTCGGTGAAGAGTTTGTAGAGCTAAACCCTCTGATTGGTAAAACCATTAATCTCACTCACACGGGTAATATTTTTTGCTGTTCGTGTGGTAAGAAAACCAAAAAAAGCTATTCTCAAGGCCACTGCTTCGTCTGCATGAAAAAGCTTGCTAGCTGTGATATGTGTATTATGAAACCAGAGACGTGCCACTATGACCAAGGAACGTGCCGTGAACCTGAATGGGGCGAAGCAAACTGCATGGTTGATCACTTCGTCTATCTTTCGAACACTTCAAGCCTTAAGGTTGGTATCACTCGTCATACTCAGATCCCCACTCGCTGGATCGATCAAGGTGCCACTCAAGGCTTACCAATCTTGAAAGTGAAAACACGTCAGATTTCTGGCCTGATCGAAGTTGAGTTAGCAAAACACATTGCCGACAAAACCAACTGGCGCACATTGCTAAAAGGCGACGGTGACGATATGGAGTTGCTAGAAAAAGCCAAAGAACTCTTGCCATTAGTTGAGGATACAATCCAAGAGATCAAAGCTAAGTTTGGTGACGATGCTATCGAGATTCTGAGCGAAAACATCACTTCACTGAGCTACCCAGTTGAGCAACACCCAGTGAAGATTGTATCGCACAACTTTGATAAAAATCCTGAGGTGACAGGTGTACTTCAAGGCATTAAAGGCCAATACCTAATCCTAGATACGGGCGTGATTAACATCCGTAAATTTGGCTCTTACGAAGTGGAAGTATCAGCTTAATCATTTGCTAACACGAGACGAAGTCTTTCTTAACTTTAGCTCTCAGTAAATTAAGTGTTGAACAACTCACAACCAGTACATGCACAGTCAGTGTGGCTATTGTTAAATCAATAAGCTCAATGAAATAAAAAGAGCATACTCCCTACTCATTACTATTGAGGCAAGTATGCTCTTTTCTAATTCGATAACGGCCAAGGTATTAGTTACTTCTTGCTAGTTACTTCGCAAGATCCCTTCAAGCACATTGAACAGCAAGTCGATCTCTTCAATCGAGTTGTAATGCATACAACCAATACGTACCACGCCCTGCTCTTCGATACCCAACTGCTTCACCAAACCTAGAGCATAGAAGTGTCCATTCCACACACAGATATTATGCTCCCCCAGCTTCTTAGCAATAAACTCTGGAGAGTGGTTATCAAAGGTGATTGCGAACGTTGGGGTTCTTAGGTTCGAATCAAACTCTGTCTTACCATAGAGTTTTGCCCCTTCCAGATCGGACAAACGTTTTAGGAAGTACTCACTAAGCTTGCTTTCATGCTTACTATACAGCGCATAACTTTGCTCTAAACGAGAACGTAATGAATCGGCTGGATCACCTAACTGCGCCAAGTAATCCACCGCCGCAATCACACCCGCAAGGCCTTCAAAGCTTTGCGTACCTGTTTCAAAACGGCCTGGGCCAATGTTTGTCGCTGGCTCTACCTTGTAAGGCTTTAAAGTATGTAGCCATTGAGGTGAAATATAAGCAATGCCAACATGCGGGCCGAAGAATTTATAAGCTGAACATGCCAAGAAATCACAATTCAGCTGCTGAACATCGATCAAATGATGTGGAGCGTAATGCACGGCATCGACATAAACCTGCGCACCATGCTGATGTGCAAGTTCGATAACTTTCGCCATGTCGACAATCGAGCCCGTCGTGTTCGAAGCAAACGTCACCGCGACAAGCTTGGTTTTCTCATTCAGCAGCGACTCAAAGTGCGCCATATCCAAACTGCAATCTGACTCATCCACACGAACTTGGCGAACAATAGCGCCTTTGTCGTCTGCCGCTTGCTGCCAGCTCGATACATTAGAATAATGGTCTAACGCCGTGACGATAACTTCATCGCCTTCTTGCCAATCGCGACTGATCGCTCGACTAAGTTGGAAGGTCAGAGATGTCATGTTCGCGCCGAACACAACATTGCCTGAAGATTCAGTGTTGAGTAGCGCTTGTACCGCTTCTCTCGCTTGCTGCATTAAGCCTGTCGTCTTTTGGCTCGAAAAATAGTGACCGCCTAGGTTTGAATTAAAGTGCCCAAGATATTCCGTCATTGATGCTAAGACATTTTCAGGAACCTGAGAGCCCCCCGGCCCATCAAAAAAGGTCACAGGCTTACCGTTATGGTATTGGCCTAGCGCGCTAAACTGCTGGCGCACATCGTTAAGAGTGAAGGACATTGCGCGCATCCTTAGCCGTAAGAACAAACACATCCATATAGCCCATCTCATCGTGGTCTATGGTACGAATTGGTTGTGCATTATGCCAAAGCTTACTGTCAGCCAGCATTGCCACTTCACCATCGCCTAATACTTTTCTAAAGAATGGCGCTTCATGTGAGTCTTGATACAGCATGATTTCACCGCCCACAATATTATGTCGGTTCACACCGATTAAGGCGATATGATCAAAACCATCTTGGTGAACACCTTCCGGAGCGACCTGAGTTTCTTCAAAGATAGCGGCAATACGGATCTGATGAATTTCGATTTCTTGCCCGTCTTCAAGCCCATTAGTTTCAATAAACAGTTCACACATCTCTTGCATGCCTTCACTGCTTATAATTTTCGCTTCAATCGGCTCAAACTGGCGAACAACATCACCTTGAAAATGGTTAATATCTTCAGACTGAACAAAGTTATGTTTGTTTAGTTCAACGACCTGTCCGTTACGGAATTGAACCACTGAGTACCTTCTCAATCGAAACTGACCATCTGCATGCTCCGTACTTGGAAGCTTGGAGAATGAAGGTGATAGCTCCTCAACCGCGTGGTTACTGAGACGGGTAATATGTAGGGTATTTTCGTGAGCATGTAACATCATCGACTCCTTAATGATTGTTAATCCACATTCGGCATTTAACGTTTTATTTACATAAAGGATACTTGAAGATCTTGCCAAATCAACAATAAACAATCATTTATCCCGTCAAATTCAATAATTAAGATGCTAAAACCAAATTCACAACAAAAGGCAGTGTATAACACCAGAATAAAAGATGACCAACTCTTAAAACTAGCACACTCCACTAGCCAGTTAAAAACACCTTAAATTTTTTATATAGCGATATTATTAACTATCCTAATAAATTTCACACTCTATCAACCCTTTCTCTTCAATATGCCAGCCTCCTTACATAAGCTCAGCCCTCACTATCGCCATCATTCATTTCTATATTTTTGCACAGTAAAATACGACCTACCTATCAGATGCCAAGCTACTGATGACTTAGCCAACAAAATCAAGCTGGTTAATTTGCGAGTAACCCAAAATTCACAAGCCTTTTCTTGCGCGTCTGGACAGGTCGAGTTCGGGGGGAACTCGGCCGCCCTCAATTGATTTTCTTTCTTTTAAGGCAGCGAGTTAATTGCTCTTTCAGTATCGAAGATGTTTGAAGTGGGATATTGTGGAGGGATTTTACTCAGTGGTATCTGGCAACCTAAGCATGAAGCGTTTGAACAGACCATTCAAAAGACATTACCTCAGATCAGAAGAGAGGCAAATATTAGACCTCGATATTGGGGAAAATCCAAAATTCAATACTGTATCGATATCTACAAGCAAGCCTCCGGTTTCGTAGACCCTAACGATTTATATTTCGATACAATTGAGCTTTCAGTTGCAAGTAGCAAGTAGCAAGTAGCAAGTAGCAAAGAATCAACCCATCTATATAGATCTTTACAAGGGAATGAACCTGATATTTATTGTAACGTGCTCTTAAAAGGGGAGCCAAAATAAATAAATTATTAGCATAAATATTTTATCATACTTTTTATTAGCTCTACTTAGCGCAATGGTGAGATGAATTTGATCACTAAGCTAACGCTTTAGAATATTGTAAATAATTAATAAATTCCCATTTGGGGAAACGTGTAACTCATTTATATCCGTACGACCTGAAGTCGTATGAAGCGCTGTTCACAATGATAAGAGTTAACCATCTATATCAACAAATAACCCTAGAATTCTGAATAAAGCGGCGAATACGACAATGTAACAAAACTCGATTATTAGACCTAGTGGGAATTGAATCGTGAGAGGACGTTCTTCCTGATAATCACAAATTGGGCAAGTGCTAGGGCGTCAGTATGATGAACATAAGTGAATCCACGTTATGATGAAGCTGCGGAAGTGATTAATACACTGTGGTTAAACGGCAATGAGAATCGGAAATAAATTGGTAGCTAACCACTCTATGTTACTCATTGTAGATATCTAAGCCACAGTATAGCGAGATTCATGTTCAATTAACAATGAGTGGCAATAGCAACTCTTGAAGTTGATAAGAACCTCTTATTGATAAATGATCATCGTCAAAGTAAAATGACTCTTTCTCATCCCCAACAAGGCAATGACCAAAACGGCAATAAACATTAGTAGGATCTAACAAAACCACATTCGAAAATTTATTTGCTTCTTCCTTTATGAGATTATTGGTGAACATTTGAAAATCTTTATGTTTATCAATAGTTAATGATGTTCTTTTTAACAAATCGACATCTACACCAAAAATACTTAATGAATCAAAATATAGTTTATCTGGGTTTCTTAATTGCATTGGAACTTGCAATAAAAGAACGACTTTCACACCTGCATCTGAATAAGATTTTAAAGTTTGATTTAGACCATCTTTCAAAGCGATTATTGACTTATTTCTATCCTTTTTATCGTCGCTACTTAGTTTTGAAAGGTATTGAATACCTTTACCTAAGTAGGTACCATGAGTGTAATAAGTCCATCTAGCGGACAGATAAATAACATCCACGTTGCTAGCAATAACATGCTTCATAACCCTTTTGTTTAAGTTGTGACAATTCTTATTCTCTTGATCACTTCTTATAGGGTAAATGCCCAACAAAGGTGGGCAACCGCTAAAGCCTACATAACTCAGTTCAATATTATTCGATAAAGACAAGTCTTCTAACGCAGGTAAAGATGAGTACATATGAGAGTCACCTAAAGCTACAACTTTTCTATGTCCATTACTAAGCTTACAAACTACTATATCCTGACGACTTTGCCCCTTTCTATCGAAACAATCATATGGTTTTCGCTCAATCGATTTAGCTACAGATTCTATATATCTATTTTTGAATGTCTTAATGTCATATTGAGTTATGGCAACAGAAATAAAAATAACTGGTAATACTATAAGAAAGTCATATCTATATTTACGTTTTTCAAATAAAACAAATGAAACCCACCCTAACAAAACACTAAGTAAGAACATTACAATAGCAATTTGAGTCGTTATTTTTAAACCATACAAATATGAAAAACTAACTACAGGCCAGTGCCAAAGGTATATAGAGTATGACCACTTACCTAAGTTTTGAAAAAATATATTATTAGTAATAAAGCTAGATTGTTGATTCGCAACAAGCATCAAGTAAGAACCCAAAACTGGCAATAAAGCAAAGTAACCAGGCCACGCTATATCACTAGACACAAAAGAATATGAAGCAAGGATTAAGGCTAAACCTACAAGTTCTACAAGTTTCTTCTTATTTTCGGGTAAGCGCCAGGGATAAAGAAACGCTACACCACCCATCATCATTTCCCAAGCTCTTGTTGGAAGTAAGTAGTAAGCTCCTACTGGCCATTTCATTGTGCCTAAGACGCTAAACAAAAAACCTAAAATCGTTCCAGTGATAATTAATCTTTTTAAGTTACCTAAAGATAAGAACCTCTTGAATGCCACTAAAACAATAGGGTAGAGGATGTAAAACTGCCATTCAACCGAGAGTGACCATGTATGTAAAAGCCACTTATCTTTAGGGTCTGCATCAAAGTAACCAGATTCTAAATAATAACTGATATTTGAAAAGAAGAGTATACTGCTAAATACATGGTTCGCTAACTTAGTAAATGAGTCTGATTGAATTAATAATAAATAGCCCAATGCCAAAACAACAAAACACAAAACAGCAAGAGCAGGAATTATTCTATTAGCCCTAGCTACGTAGAATTTAAAGAGGTTGAAATTATTGTTCTCTAGACCTTTAAAGATTATCCCTGTCATTAAAAAACCAGAGATAACAAAAAACACATCAACGCCAGCAAAACCACCAGGAACCCAAGCAGGGTTAAAATGGAATAGAACTACAGCAATTACCGCTATCGCTCTCAAACCATTTATGTCATATCTAAAATTCATCACATATACTCAAAATCAAAACTTCGAAGTATTGTAAGGACAAGACACTGCAATACAAGACAAGAAATCATAGCCTCGACTCATTTAGAGGTTATCATTGTTCTTATTATGTTAAACGGGCGTGTTTGTATCAAAAAACACCGAAGTACCTAAAAACAGGGCTGTATGTTTGTAACGTAACTAGTTATCTACCAATTACAATATATGTAACTTATAATATTCTAGTTTTGTTTGATGTAAAAATCTTGTTTTTGCTTAGTTTAGTCGTGCTCTACGAAGTTTTTGCTCACAGACAAAGTAATTATCCATTTCATGACAGAAGCACCTTAGGTGGAATGATCTAAAACATTTCTGCCCAACTTTGAACTTCAGAACTGACAACTAGCCTTGCGCGTACTAAAACATGTAAATTTCTTCAAGGTCGGTTTCAAAATAGACAAGCGGAAGGTTGGTTACCTAAATACAAGTCTAGAGTTAGTGCACCGGACGTTTTCGTAATCCCGGCTCCAACCCCCCATAAACCTTTGCGCGTTTTTACTGATTTTTCAGCCACGAAAACGTTTGTCTCCATTAAGTTCTAACCTATAACGATTAATTACACTTCAGCCCTTGTTTAACCTTTTATTGCCTCCATATTTTCCATACAATCCTAAGCGATTATAAATAAAAACAAATTCAATTTCGGAGTCCTCATGAGCGACGTAAAGCACTGTAATTTATTGATTCTTGGTTCTGGCCCTGCTGGCTATACAGCTGCAGTTTACGCTGCTCGTGCAAACCTAAACCCAGTACTTGTTACCGGTATGCAGCAAGGTGGTCAGCTTACAACCACAACAGAAGTGGAAAACTGGCCGGGTGATGCTGAAGGTTTAACGGGTCCAGCACTAATGGATCGCATGAAAGAGCACGCAGAGCGCTTTGAAACAGAGATCCTGTTCGACCACATTAACGAAGTCGACCTATCAAACCGCCCTTTCCGCCTTAAAGGTGATTCTGGCGAGTACACATGTGATGCTTTAATCATCTCAACAGGCGCATCAGCTAAGTACCTAGGTCTAGATTCTGAAGAAGCATTCAAAGGCCGTGGCGTTTCTGCTTGTGCAACGTGTGACGGTTTCTTCTACCGCAACCAAAAAGTAGCGGTTGTGGGTGGTGGTAACACCGCTGTTGAAGAAGCACTTTACCTATCTAACATCGCGTCTGAAGTTCACCTAGTTCACCGTCGTGACACGTTCCGCGCTGAAAAGATTCTAGTGAAGCGTTTAATGGACAAAGTAGAGAACGGTAACATTGTTCTTCACACTGACCGCACGCTAGAAGAAGTTCTGGGCGACGATATGGGCGTTACTGGTGTTCGCATTAAAGATACTCAGTCTGACAAGACAGAAGATATCGAAGTAATGGGCGCGTTCATCGCTATCGGTCACCAGCCGAACACTGAAATCTTCAAAGGCCAAGTCGACATGAAAGATGACTACATCATCGTTCAGTCTGGTCTGGAAGGTAACGCAACACAAACCAGCATCCCAGGCGTGTTCGCTGCAGGTGATGTAATGGACCACAACTACCGCCAAGCAATCACTTCTGCCGGTACGGGTTGTATGGCTGCACTGGATGCTGAACGCTTCCTAGACGGCCTGAACGATAAATAAAATCTGAGATTACAGATTTAAATATCGAAGTCCTCGCCTCAGTGGATGCAGGGCGTCATCACAATTTGTTATAAATCCCTAGAGCCCAGTGGTATATCCACTGGGCTTTCTTTTGTATACTACTGGCCCTCAACGAATAATAATTATCATTAAGCCTTCATAATGGATAAGAAAAAACAACGCAGCTTGAATAAGTGGCTGAAGCAACAAAGTAAGTTAGCAAAACGCTGGCTTATGATTGCGATTAGCCTTGGCGTACTTTCAAGCGTGTTTTTAATTGCTCAAGCAGCTCTTCTCGCCTCTATTCTTCACCAGCTGATCATCGAGAATGTCGATAAATCTGAACTGGTTGGTCATTTCGCAGGCTTGGCATTATCGGTCGTTGGCCGTGCTGGCTGTACATGGGGACGTGAAATCGCAGGTTATCGCTGTGGTGAACAGATCCGTGTCTACATCAGACAACTCATCCTTGATAAGTTACGTGAGTTAGGCCCTGCTTATATCAAAGGCAAACCTGCGGGTACGTGGGCAACCCTGTTGCTAGAGCAAGTTGAAGACATGCAAGACTTCTTCTCTCGTTACTTACCTCAGATGTCTTTGTCGGTGATGATTCCGTTTATCATTCTTGTAGTCGTGTTCCCGATAAACTGGGCTGCCGGCTTGATCTTCTTGATTACCGCGCCACTGGTACCGATGTTTATGGCGCTTGTCGGCATGAAAGCCGCAGATGCAAACCGTAAAAACTTTAAAGCACTTCAGCGTCTTTCAGGTCACTTTTACGACCGTTTGCAATCAATGACAACCATTCGTCTGTTTGATCGTACAAGCGCAGAAACAGAAGTATTGAAAGGTGCTTCTGAAGTGTTCCGAACTCGTACCATGGATGTATTGAAGATCGCTTTCTTGTCTTCTGCGGTTCTTGAGTTCTTCACATCTATCTCGATTGCGATGACGGCGGTTTACTTCGGTTTCACTTACATCGGTGAACTGAACTTTGGTCATTACGGCGTTGGCATTACTCTATTCGCGGGTCTGTTTATTCTTATCTTGGCACCGGAGTTTTACCAACCTCTGCGTGACTTAGGTACGTTCTACCACGCGAAGCAACAAGCGGTTGGCGCAGCCGAAAGTATTGTCGAGTTCCTAGAAACAGACATCACTAAGGTTAAATCAGGTGACACTCAACTAAACCCAACCCAAGGCATCAATATTGAAGCTCAAGACTTGAAAGTGTTGAGCCCTGAAGGTTTTCAACTGGTTGGCCCTATCTCGTTTGCGCTTAATACTCACCAGTCGACTGCATTGGTTGGCCCAAGCGGTGCGGGTAAAACAAGTTTGATCAACGCCATACTTGGTTTCATGCCTTATGAAGGAAGCTTGAAAATCAATGGCATTGAATTGCGAGACCTAGACTTAGCCTCTTGGCGTAAGACGATTAGCTGGGTTGGTCAAAACCCGTTGCTACTGCACGGCACAATTCGTGACAACGTCACCCTTGGTAAGCAAAATATTACTGACCAAGTTGTCGAGAATGCACTCGAGCAATCTTTTGCTAACGAATTCGTAAACGAACACGGCTTGGATTACATGATTTCTGATCGTTCGGGCGGTCTGTCTGTTGGTCAATCTCAGCGTTTGGCTTTAGCTCGTGCGATGATTCAAGACGGTCAGTTCTGGTTGCTCGATGAACCTACTGCCAGCTTAGATACTCGTAGCGAACAATTGGTAATGAAAGGCATCAATAGCAATATTGAAAGCCGCACTGCCCTGCTTGTAACGCACCAACTTGCTCCCCTTAAGTCAGTCGATAATATTCTGGTTATGCGCGATGGTGGGCTGGTTGAACAAGGTCATTACTCTCAGCTTTCAACTGCGGGTGGTTTATTCGAAGAGATGCTTAACGCGAACTTAGCTCAACAAGACAATAAGGGTAATTTAGATGCGTGATTTACTGCCTTACCTGAAACTCTATAAAAAACATTGGTTTGGCCTATCGCTAGGCATGCTATTGGCTTTTGCTACTCTGTCCGCTTCTATCGGCTTGTTAACGCTATCGGGTTGGTTTATTTCAGCTTCTGCGGTTGCTGGCCTTACGATTGCGCGTGAAACCTTCAACTACATGCTGCCGGGTGGCGGTGTACGTGGTTTAGCCATGGGCCGAACGGCGGGGCGTTGGGGCGAACGTGTTGTGAGCCACAATGCGACATTCAAGCTACTGACAGATCTGCGTATCTTCTTCTTCAAGAAACTGGCACCGCTGATCCCGGGTCGTATTTCAAACCTTCGTGACGCTGACCTACTTAACCGTTTGGTTGCTGATGTCGACGCAATGGACCACGTGTATCTGCGTTTAGTAAGTCCAGTGACGGTTGGTGTGTTCGGAATTTTCTTCCTAACTCTATTCCTGATGTGGTTCGATACTTCGCTTGGTTTAATTTTAGGTTCAATCCTTCTCATCATGCTTCTGGTTTGGCCAGTCTTGTTCTACAAGCTGGGGAAACGTAACGGTGGTGAGCTGACACAGAACAAAGCGGATCTTCGTGTTACTACGCTAGATTGGATTGAAGGCTACAGCGAGCTAACTCTGTTCGGTGCTGAAGAGCGTTACCGTAATGCAATTCTAGAGACTCAACGCAAGCTGATGGCGAATCAGTTTGTAAACGCTAACCTAACCGGTATGGCGTCAGCAGCACTGATGCTGTTCAACGGTTTGACGCTTGTTCTTATGCTTTGGCTTGCCGCTGATGGCGTGGGCGGTAATGCACCAGACCCGTTCATCGCGCTAATGGCGTTCGCAACCATGGCAAGTTTTGAACTGCTGATGCCAATCGCAGGTGCATTCCAGCATTTAGGTCAAACTCTGTCTTCAGCACGTCGCTTGAACGAAGTGATTCTGTCTGAGCCAGAAGTTCAGTTCGCTGAAGAAAAACTCGACATCAGCAAACCGCTTGATATTACGTTCTCAAATATGACGTTCAACTACCCTGATTCTGAGCGCAGTGTTCTGAACGCTGTCGACCTAACGATCCCGGCAACGAATAAAGTTGCGATTGTGGGTCAAACGGGCTCTGGTAAATCGACTCTGATTCAGCTGCTAACGCGCTACTGGGATCCGAAAAAGGGTTATATCTCAATTGCGGGCATTGAACTGACACAGTGGAATGAATCACAACTTCGTGAATCAATCAGCGTGGTCAGCCAACGAGTAGACATCTTGAATGGTACTCTCCGTGACAACTTGTTGATTGCAAGACCAGAAGCAACCGATGATCACTTAGCGAATATCCTAAAAGACGTTGGCCTAGAAAAGCTGCTTGAGAATAATGCACTTGATAGTTGGTTAGGTGACGGTGGTCGTCAACTTTCTGGTGGTGAGAAGCGCCGTATTGGTATCGCACGTGCGATTCTTCATGATGCCCCTATCCTGCTTCTCGATGAGCCAACAGAAGGCTTAGACAAGCAAACAGAGCAAAGTATTATGACAATGTTCGAAAAGCACTTTGAAGGCAAAACGGTTATATTCATCACGCACCGCTTGATTGGTCTAGAGTCGATGGATTCTATCGTTCTGATTGAACAAGGCGAGATTGTAGAAAATGGCTCTCACGAGAAGCTGTTAAACGAAGAAGGACGTTATTTCCAGCTTCGCCAAGCAATCTAGCTTCTTCATAAGTTATAAAAAACCATTCAAGGCCCGAGTTTATGCTCGGGCTTTTTTATCCGCTCCCTCGAACTATCAGTTCCTCTATGCACACCAAGCCGGTAACGCACACAGGAGACTAATGGTAGTGCCAATGTCAAACCGACGTTACCAGAACTGCAAGTTGATAACGCGCTATTTATGAGCGCTGAGTTACTCTGATTGGTATAACTCTCTCATGCGCAAATGCAAAAAAGCCGAATATGATAATCACATTCGGCTTTCAATTTCGTTGTAGCGTATTAACGACTAAACGTTACTTTCTTCTACTTTTTAGTTATTCACTTAAAGCTTGAAGCGGCTGATTTCTCTTTCTAGTTCATGAGACAGCTCAGAAAGCTGAGCAGCTTGTTCGGCGGCTTGGTGCGCTTCGTCTGCTAGTTCATTAGATACGTCACGAATTCCTTCGGTATTGCGAGTAATCTCAGATGTTACTGAAGCTTGCTCTTCTGCAGCTGAAGCAATCTGTGTCGCCATATCACTGATACGTTCAACGGCTGCATGAATTTGCGTTAGGCTTGCAGCTGCTGAGTTCGCGTCATCGACACTGGTTTCAGCAAGAGTACGACTATCATTCATGATGTTAACCGCTTTGCCTGTTGTGCCTTGCAGCAGTTCAATAGTCTGTTGAATCTCTTGCGTTGAACCATGTGTACGTTGACTCAACACTCGAACTTCATCCGCTACAACTGCGAAGCCTCGACCCTGCTCACCTGCACGTGCAGCTTCAATAGCAGCATTAAGTGCAAGTAAGTTAGTTTGCTCAGCGATGCCTTGAATGTTAGACAAGATAGTGTTGATGCTATTACCGTGCTCTTCTAGTTCTAGAATTACGTTAGTTGCGATTTGAACTTCTTGAGCAAGGTTTTGGATTGAGCTTTGAGTCTGTGTCACTTGACCAGTACCGTGTTCACACGCGCCAACGGCTTCAGATGAGTTCTGAGCGGTGTGGTCGGCGTTACCCGCGATCTCTTGTGTTGCAGCAGCCATTTCGTTAACAGCTGTTGCGACCATATTGATTTCGTCTTGTTGCATTTGGATACGAGAGCTACGCTCTTCAGCTTGAGAAGCCGTTTGACGTGCTTGGTTACCCAATGCAGCAGACACTTCGCTTAGCTTAACAACCATAGTGTGCATGTTGCCCACAAAGCGGTTAAAGTTTTCAGCAAGCTTACCAATCTCATCATCACTCTTAGGCTCAAGTCGTTGAGTAAGGTCACCTTCACCTGATGCAATTTCTTCTAACGCAGCAGAAACACGATTTAAGTCGCGGAAGAGGAAACTCACTAACCAAGAAACCAGTACGATCACAATTAATGTGATCACAACAGCCGTTGTGATCAACTGAGTAAGTAGTGTTGAGTGGTTCGCTTCTTCTGTTGCTTTGTCCATCTGAACCGCAAAGATCCAGTTAGTGTTAGGAACCTTCGTGAAATAAAGAAGCTTCTCAGCACCGCGCTGTGTAAAGCTCTCTATGCTGCCAGTACGCACAGCATTCTCAATGATAGACATCGAGATATCGCTTGAAAGTTGGCTCACAGGCTTCAAGCTTAACGCTGAATCTGGATGTGCTAGGAACGTGCCGTCAGAGGCATCAATTAGCATTGCGTATGCGTTGTCACCCACATCCAGGCTGATTACGTCATTAACCAATTGGTCGATCAGTACGTCTGCGCCGACTACACCAACAAGCTTGCCGTTGTGGCGAACAGGCTCTGCAATCGTTACTAAAAGCGCTTTCGTGATCGCATCTTGGTAAGCAGTAGTTATGATTTGTTTGCCAGCCGCGTTTGCTTCTTGGTACCAAGGGCGTTGACGAGGGTCGTAATCTGCACGGTTACGATCAGGATGTGAACGGTACATTCCGCCTTCTGGAGTACCTAAAAAAATATCGTCAAAGCCACCCGCGATACGAGCTTGCTTAAGGAAAGGGACAACATCTCTTTCTTGTGAAAACTCATTAAATGCCGAAGCGATATCCTTACGAATAGTTATCCAGTTTTTAATACCTTCAGATGCTGCTTCTGATACGCTTTCTGCTCGTAGATATACGCCATTATGAGTCTGTTCAAATAATTGATTTGCTGATAGCCAAGTCAATGCTGTTGCCATAACGACAACAGCAGATAGGCTAGCGCCTATAAGCTTCTGTTTAAGTGTTATTTTCATTATAAGTTTTCACGAGTGGTGGGAAATCCTGCGCATATTACCCAATATCAGTATTAAATTCGAGCGATTTCACAATTTAATATCGTTATATAATTTAGATAAACCATAAACTTAAATTATGTCAATTCCTTGGCATTTTGCCAAAATAAAGGCGGCACTTTAAGCATGGTTATTTAGAAAGTGTGGGGGGAAGGAGATTTGTTATTAGGTGGTAAACAGCCACAAAAAAAGCAGGAAAGTTCCCTTTCCTGCTTTTCGTATTATCTAATGTTCAACGATGATACAAAACCATGTATCACTGTGAATCTTAGGAGTTAGCGCTTTTCAGTACGCATACCCATTAGCAAACTCACACACATCAGCAATAAAATGATAGTGAACGGTAATGCAGTTGATATTGCACCCGCTTGCAGAGCTTGTACTGCTTCAGTACCACCAACCCACAGTAAAGCTACCGCAATAGCACCTTCGAGGAAAGCCCAGAAGATACGTTGAGGAACTGGAGTATCAACCTTACCACCAGAGGTGATGCTATCGATAACTAAAGAGCCAGAATCGGATGATGTAATGAAGAACACAAGAACTAATACAATCGCAATGATTGATAGCAGCGTACCAAACGGCAGAGCATCAAACATTTGGAACATTGCTAGTGATACATCTGTCAGACCATCTTGGCCAAGTATGCCAATATTATTTACGATTTGATCAATCGCCATCCCGCCAAACACTGACATCCAAATGATAGTCACAGTGGTAGGAACAATCAGTACAGCTGTAATGAATTCACGAACA
Source organism: Vibrio sp. 5S239 (assembly GCF_041439575.1). Taxonomy (NCBI): domain Bacteria; kingdom Pseudomonadati; phylum Pseudomonadota; class Gammaproteobacteria; order Vibrionales; family Vibrionaceae; genus Vibrio; species Vibrio sp. 5S239. The sequence goes on from NZ_JBGOOM010000002.1 coordinate 292,237, forward strand.
GTACGACCTTTAGAAACACGTGCGATAAACATACCGACGAATGGAGACCACGAAATCCACCAAGCCCAGTAGAACACAGTCCAACCGTGCAGCCACGCTTCATCTTCACGGCCGTGAGGATTACTCAACGGAATAATGTTTTCGATGTAAGCCATCAATGTAGTTGGTATTGAAGCAAAAGTAACGGCATAACCAATCAGCGCAACCAGAACTAGTAGCATAAAAGCAACTAACATGTTGATATTACTGATAACTTTAACACCGCCATCAATACCACGGACTACAGAAACCACGGCAAGTAAAGTTACTACCGTAATAACAATAACTTGTAGCCCTAGACCAGCTTCAACTCCAAATACATGTTGAATACCACTTGCCGCTTGTTGAGCACCTAAGCCTAGCGATGTAGCCAAACCAAAGAGTGTCGCTAGAACCGCAAGAATATCAACAATGTGACCAGCCCAACCCCAAGCTCTATCACCTAAAATTGGGTAAAAGATAGAACGAATAGAAAGAGGCAACCCTTTGTTATAAGAGAAGAAAGCAAGTGAAAGTGCCACTACACCATAGATCGCCCAAGGATGTAGACCCCAGTGATACATGGTTGCACCAAGTGCCAATCGAGCAGCTTCAGGTGTGTTAGCTTCAACACCAAGCGGCGTTTCATACCAACCAGTGAAGTACGCAGCAGGCTCTGCCACGCTCCAAAACATTAAGCCGATACCCATACCTGCAGCGAATAGCATGGAGAGCCAAGACATAAATGAATAGTCAGCGGTTGCATCAACACCACCAAGACGGATTTTACCAAACGGAGAAACTATCAAGCCCAAGCAGAAAATAACAAAAATATTGCCCGACCAAATGAACAACCAATCAAATGAATTGATGATTTGGCCTTTCACACCATCTAGAGCGGCTTTTGCTGATGCAGTATCTGTCAGTAAAATAGCAATCAGAAAAAGAGCAATAAGTCCTGCACTAATACCAAACACAGGGTTGTGAACATCAAACCCCCACTTTTGGACGTTATCTTGACCGACAGTGTAATCCGTACTGTCAATACTGTATTTATCTATACCTTTAGTCATTATCCCTCTCTACAGAATATTACTAATATCCTTTAATTTACCTGTGACTTAATCATAAACTCGAACATACGATCCAAGTAGAACAAGCATGTTGTCACAACAATTCAAATACTTGGATGTTGAAAGTCTAGCAGGTTAACTTATTGTTTTCAGTAAATCAGAATCAGTTCGATTAATTTTCAAACAAAATTCACGTAATTACTCAAATTTATGAAGAGACAAAGGCCGAATACATCGACCTTGTACTCTAAAATACTTTTAGCTCAAAGCACTTTGTTGTTGAACCAATTGATTTTCTGTTCGTAAACCAAGCGTTAAACTTAGACACATAAACAACAATATGAACGCAAATGGTAATGCCATTGATACCGTTCCAGCTTGCAATGCTTGAATTGATTCAGTACCGCCAACCCACAGTAAAACAGCCGCAATAGCACCCCCCATTAATGCCCAAAATACACGCTGTGGAACTGGAGCATCAACTTTCCCCCCTGAGGTAATACTATCAATCACTAGCGAACCTGAGTCTGAAGAAGTAATGAAGAACACCATAATCAAGCCGATTGATACAACAGATAGCGCAGAGCTCATAGGAAGTGCGTCATAAGTGTGGAATAGAGAAAGCGTAATATCTTGTAGGCCATTCACCCCGATCTCACCAACTTTATTTGCCACCTGATCGATAGCTATACCACCAAAGATAGCCATCCAAATAATGATGACCGATGTTGGAATAAACAATACAGCGACCATGAACTCACGAATTGTACGACCTTTAGAGATACGAGCGATAAACATGCCTACAAATGGTGACCAAGATATCCACCATGCCCAATAAAATACTGTCCAAGCTTGCATCCAAGTTTCATCATCACGGCCATGTGGATTACTTAGAGGAATAAAGTTTTCTACGTAACCCATTAGGGCCGTTGGTATCGATTTGATGCCCGCCATACCACCTGCAATGGTTACGAAGACCAACACAGCTAAAGCAACCAACATATTAACGTTACTTAGAAGCTTGACACCACCGTTGATACCACGGATAACCGACATCGTCGCCAAAAAGGTAACCACAGCAATAACAATCAACTGCATGCCAATACCACCATTAGTCCCAAACACATGGTTAATACCACTGGTAGCTTGCTGTGCCCCTAAGCCTAGCGATGTTGCTAAACCAAATAATGTCGCTAATACCGCAACGATATCCACAATGTGACCAAACCAGCCCCAAGTTCTATCCCCTAAGACAGGGTAGAAAACAGAGCGAATTGACAACGGTAATCCTTTATTGAATGTAAAAAAGGCAAGCGCTAACGCAACAATGGCGTAAATAGACCAGCCGTGTAAGCCCCAATTATAGATCGTTGCACCTAATGCCAATTTTGCAGCTTCAGGAGAATAGGCTTCAACATTCAATGGGGTTTCATACCAACCCGTGAAATAAGCAACAGGTTCTGCAACACCCCAGAACAATAAACCAATCCCCATGCCCGCAGCGAATAACATTGACATCCAAGAAAGGCTAGAGTGCTCTGCTTTGGCATCATTGCCACCTAGGCGGATGTTGCCATAAGGGGATACAATGAGGGCAAAACAGAAAATTAAGAAGATATTTGCAGCCCACATGAACAAACCATCAAAGTTACCGATGACCTGCCATTTAATTCCATCAAGTGCGGCTTTCGCGGTTTCTGGATCTGCCACCAGAAGAGCGATCAAGAAAATAATGATCGCTCCTGCACTGATTCCAAATACAGGGTTATGAACATCAAAGCCCCATTTCTGAATGTTATCTTGTCCAACTGTATAATCGGTATTTTCAATACTATACCTATCTTTTACAGGCTTCATGTTTCCTCTCTAATTTGTAGCGCACAGTTTGCAACATTGCATTCGGCGCTTACATTTTGGAAAAAATAATATCAACCTGTCGCAAAAATACTAAAAAAACCTCTAAAAAGTTGGCCTAAATGGCAAAGTTAGTAATTAAATTACACTTTTGATGTAATTTAGCGTAAGATCACTCTACAAGCCCAGAATTAACAGCATACTTAGCCAATTCTGCAGTTGAGTGAATATCCAGCTTATGCTTAATATTTTGCCTATGAGTTTCGACTGTCCTATAACTGATATTCAGCGTCTTCGCGACCTCTTTGCTACTCTCCCCTTTCGCTACTAATTTCAACACCGCTTCTTCACGTCTGCTCAATGGATTCTTTACAGATTGTGTCGGGGTAATTGGCTGAGTAAATAGATTTTGCGTCACTTTTTCGCAAAAATAAGTCGAACCTTGATTCACCGTTTTGATCGCTTGAACCATCTTTTCTGCAGAAATCTCTTTCAACATATATCCAACCGCTCCTGACTGCATCACTTTCATGATGTATTCACGGTTGTTATGCATGGTCAACATCAGTACTTTCGCTTCAGAATCCTCTTCTTTGATCTGATTAGTCGCGTCAATCCCATTCATGATGGGCATACTGATGTCCATTAACACAACGTCAGGACGAAGAGTTTTAACTATTTCTACCGCTTCTAAACCATTGCTAGCAGTACCTATCACGCTAATATCTGACTCAAGCTCCAACCTCGCCATAAAGCCATCCAGTACCACTTGGTGATCGTCAGCGATCACAACTCGAATAACTTCACTCATTCACTAATCCCTCTAGTGTCAACAACACTGTAATTTCCGTTCCGAAGCCAATCTCGCTCATCAATTCAAAATCACCGCCAATGAATTCGACTCGCTCTCTCATATTGCGTAGGCCAATCCCTCGTTTTTCCATCGCTTTATAAGTATTAAAGCCCACGCCGTTATCTTGAATCAGCAATTGCAATACATTGCCGATTTGTTGTGCAATAACCGTTACCTTGGTCGCTTTTGCGTGCTTCTCTATATTATTCAATGACTCTTGCACAACTCGATACAAGGTCGTTGCGACCTCCGATTTCAATTTTCCAGGATTGGTTTTAAATAAAGTATCAACTTCAATACCGGAGTGAGCCTGAAAATCCAAGAGTAATGACGATAAAGCCGCTTCCAAGCCAATATCATCTAGGGAGCTAGGGCGAAGCTGGTGAGAAATATGCCTGACCTCCTCAATTGCTCTCATTAATGAGTGCTGAGACTTATTCAAATGGGACTTCAGATCTTCACTTTGTAATTTATAACCTAACAACTCCAAATGACATCGACTTGAGACTAATAACTGGTTAATACCATCATGTAGTTCACGAGCTAAGTGTTTCTTTTCGTCTTCTTGAAACATTACCGTTTTATGGGCAAGTTCCTTTAAGTTGTTATCGGCAATACGGTGTTCATGCATGTTAATAGCTAATGTAAGCACAATGATGACCGCCACTGTCACACTAATAATTACAACGATAGAAAAGAACGTGGTTTCAATATTTTTGTTGATCGCGTCCTGCATTGAAGCCACTTCCTGATGCACGTCTTCAATATACAAGCCCGTGCCAATCATCCATCCCCATCGTTCTAACCAAGCGGCATAACTCAACTTCGGAACGACCTCTCTAGTTGATGGCTTTTGCCACAAATACTGGTGAAACCCGCCCCCCGTTTGAGCCTCTTTCAGCAGGGCCTCTATAAGAAAGTCACCATCTTCATCTTGCAGTTGAAGTAAGTTTCTCCCTATCAATTCAGGCTGTATTGGATGGACTAAATTGGTTCCATGACGATCATATGCGAAAAAATACCCATCGGATCCATATCTAAGTTTAGATAATATACTCCGAACTCCAGTCTTAGCGTGTGCTTCTTGGATCTCAGGGTCGTTGTAGATGTGCTCGATGGCATCAAATGCGAGATCGACCGTATCTTTGAGGGCGTTTTCACGAGATTTAATTAAGCTGTCCCTGAAGATCTCGACCTCTTTCGCACCCAACGTTTTGGTTTGGTGTAACGAGATCCAACTTATGCTCGCGGTTACAAGCAGCAACGGGAGTAACGTCAGCAAAATCAGCTTAGCTTTAAGAGACATTCCTTTCCCTCACAAAAAAAACGGCTTACTGAATATCAATAAGCCGTTTTACTTTACCAATTTATAGATAGCCGTTGAAACATATCATTCACATTCTAGGCTTCACTCACATTCCATAGAAAGATGGGAAAGCGAGAAGTGATCCAAGTACGATGATTTGAATCAGAATGAACGGCATCACGCCTCGGTAGATATCCTTGGTAGTGATGCCTTTCGGTGAAACTCCCTTCAAATAGAACAAACTGAAGCCAAATGGCGGCGTTAGGAATGAAGTTTGTAGGTTCATAGCGATAAGGATAGCGAACCAAGTAATGTTGATGCCCATCAATTCAGCCACTGGCGCTATGATCGGGACGATGATGAAACAGATCTCTACAAAGTCGATGAAGAAACCCAAAATCAAAATAACCAACATGGTGATGATTAAGAAGCCCCACTTTTCACCTGGCAGTTGCAGCATCCACTCTTCGACTAGATAGTCGCCACCGGTATAAGTAAACGCCATCGAAAATGCAGTAGCACCAAGCAAGATAGCAAAGACCATTGCGGTAACCTTCACTGTCTCTTTAGACGCAGCAAATACCATCGACCAACTAAACTGACCGTATAACAGTGCGAGAACCAATGCACCAGCACCACCTAACGCTGCCGATTCAGTTGGCGTTGCCACACCTGCAAAGATAGATCCCAATACCACAATGATGAGCGCTAGCGGTGGGAGAATCGCTTTAAGCGCATTAAACACTTCTTGCTTTCGGCTAATCGAGTCATCGCGCTCGATTGGCTGAGCCGACTCGGGGTTTAGCTTCGCGTATATCAATATGTACACGATATAAGCACCCACTAGCATCACGCCCGGCCAAATTGCCGCTTGGAACAAGTCGCCAACCGGCACACCTAATACATCACCCAGTAATATCAAGACGATGGATGGCGGAATGATTTGCCCTAAGGTGCCAGAAGCACAGATGGTGCCGCAGGCTAAGCCTTTATCGTAGTTGTACTTGAGCATCACGGGCAGAGAGATAAGCCCCATTGCCACTACTGAGGCCCCTACTACACCCGTTGATGCGGCAAGTAGTGAGCCCACGAGTACGGTTGAGATAGCGATACCACCTCGAACACCACCAAACAATCGCCCCATTGACTCAAGCAACTGCTCAGCAAGCTTGGTCTTTTGTAGAACAAGCCCCATGAAAACAAACAATGGAACGGCCATCAGCACCGTATTTTCCATGATCGATTGAATTCGATATGGCATGAAGGCAAACATTTCAATACCTTCAGCCCAAACACCAAAGATTAACGCGATACCACCAAAGGTAAACGCTACTGGGAAGCCAAGTAAAAGTGCAAACAAGGCGACGAAAAACATTACTATTCCAATCATGTTCAACCTCTACTTGTTCTTTGCATGAATATTATTTGCATGGATAAGGTGCGGATTAAAAATCTTGTTCAATGAATGCAGGATCAAACCGACGCCACTGAGTGCCATTAAGAAGAATGACAGCGGGATCATGGCTTTAATGATCCAGCGATATGGCAAGCCACCCGGGTCACCTGAGGTTTCGCCAAGGTTATAACTCTCTTTGGCCACATCAATTCCAAACCAAGCAACTAGCAAACAGAAAGGCATCAGAAAGATCAGTGTGCCGAGCAGGTCAATAATGGCTTGTGCCTTGAAGCTCAGTTGCTCGTAGAACACATCCACTCGCACATGACCACCAGCTTTGATGGCATAAGGAACACCTAATAAGAAAACGGCTGAGAAGAGATGCCATTCCATCTCTTGGAAAGCGATTGAGACATCATTGAAGGCATATCTCATGACAACGTCATACACGACGTTAGCGATAAGTAAAATAAACAACATACTGGAAAGCCATCCCAGTGCGTCACCGATACGATTAAACAGGCGTTCAATATAAATTAGACTTCGCATTACCGACTCCATGGAATTTGAAAAGACATCGCGCAGCGGGCTAACAAGCTGTTCGATGTAGAAAGGGTTCTTGGGCGTATTACAGGATTTATCCTGCTTAATTATTATGTTTTAAATGAACCCGCCACTGACTCACTCTTAGTTGCCTAATATGGAAAGCGTTGGGTTCATTTAGATTCAGTTCAACAACTGTCGATTATTTCGCTTGGCTATTTAGATAAGCTCTATGTGAAATATCCGTCCATGAGCGCACTTGCTCTAGGTAGCTTGCTTGTGAAGCTTGGATCTCTTTTGCCAACTCATCTTTCTCAGCATGGGCAGCAAGTAGGCGATCGTTCGCTTCTTTCAATGCTGACATTACTTCTGGTGGGAAATCTTTCACTTGTACATCTGGGTGTTCTGTCTTTATTGAAACCCAGTTCTTGCCACTTTCATGTGTTGCTTGCGTGTACATGTCGTAAGCCGCGGTGCGCATTGCAACGCGTAAGATTTCTTGTAGGTCTTCAGGAAGTTTGTTCCAAGTGCGTTTGTTCACTAGGAATTGAAGCTCAGAACCCGGCTCATGCCAACCTGTGTAGTAGTACGGCGCGATCTTGTGAAAACCCATTCGTAAATCAAGTGATGGACCAACCCACTCTAGTGCATCAATTGTGCGACGCTCTAGCGATGTGTAAAGCTCTCCTGGGGCAATATTGGTAGGTTTAGCACCTAGCTCTGCTAGAATCTCACCGGCAAAGCCTGGGATACGCATTTTCAGACCTTGTAGATCTTCGACACTGTTGATCTCTTTTTGAAACCAACCGCCCATTTGAACATCAGTATTACCGCCGGGAAATGACATCAAGTTGTGTGGAGAGTAAACCTGCTCCATCAACTCCATACCACCACCGTGATAGAACCACGCGTATTGCTCTGCAGGGGTCATACCAAAAGGCATAGAAGTGAAGTAAAGAGTATTTGGCACTTTACCTTTCCAGTAATAAGAGCCTGAGTGACCCATGTCGTATTGACCAGACTTAACCATGTCAAAAACGCCAAGCGGTGCTTTGTGTTTGTTCGCTGAATCGATTCTGATTTGCAGTCGGCCATTCGACATTTTCTCAGCCATCGCAGCCATGTTCTTGGTCGCGTCACCGAATACAGGGAAGTTTGGTCCCCATGTTTCAGCAAGCTTCAAGCGATAAACCTTATCAGCAGCAGTTGCACCGGTAACGACCAAAGCTAAACAAGCCGCTGCAGTTACCGCAACGTTTTTAAAAACTCGTGTGAGGGAGTTAGAAATGAGACTCATGTTCACATCCTTTTGTTGGGTTAATACTCTTTCTTTGAGTATTTTTTATGATTCAACATAAGAGTGCACCTTGATGAGGCAACTAGATATCAGGGAGAGCACGCACCACGGACTCACACAAACCATGTATTAGACCAAAGGATTACGTAGAACTACGTAGGAGATAATTGAGATATGTCGATTTTAAAGGACTCACTTTATTCACGAGAAGAGTGCTTATTGATAAATACTTAAGTAGATCTATTGAGCAGAAATTAACAATTGATTCCCATTGCGTGATGAGAATCAATTCGTTGCTACATTCTGGGGATATCAACCAGCGATTTCTCACTACAGACGCCCTACTTTAATGCTTGTTAATTAAGTGCATGGACGTCAGACAAGAGAACCATTTTCGAAGAGCAAAAGATGAGATGTGAAGCTGTAAACTGAGTTTGGCACGATTCGTCAGATACAAAAAAGCCTCGATGATCGAGGCTTAAAAACTTAACGAAGCGAATATAATCCTAAGGGATTAGATAGCTTTGTAGATAACCTTGTTACCTGCTAGCTGTTCTTTCGCTACTAGGTTTTCTTCAAGAAGTTTTTTCAATGCGCCTGTTGCCCATGAAGCTGCTTTCGCGTCTTCTTGACCAGCTTTTAGACCGATACCTTTAGGGTTAATGCCATCAGCATTGCTAACAACGATGTCTAGAACTTGTTGTTGCTTAGGAGTCAGTGCGACAGCGACGTCTTTAGTTGCTGCTACTGTTTTCTCTACCGCTGGTTTTGCTGCTACAGGTTTTTCTGCTACCACTTTCTCTGCGACAGGCCTCGCTGTTTTAGGCGTTGCCACTGCGTTTACTACAGCCGCTTTAATGCGTTTCTGCAGTTTAGCCTGCACCTTACGCTTATGAGCAAGTCTCATTGAATATTTCTCCAGTTCACTGCTCTTATCGCAGTGGTGAAAATTTGAAGCGCGATTTATACCAAAAAACAGGAACTATTTGTAGAGTGAAGCGTCGAAAGTCGACGAAAAATACCGATATTGTCTACTAGCGTCTATTATTTAAACATCGACTTATCAATTCAGGGTCATATATACTGGTTATCCATCCAGACAAAAATATGAAAACTTGGTGTTGCCTATGGACACTCGTCACCTTACAAATTTCTCTTTACCTTCATTCACACGCTCGTACCGAATTATCACTGTTATTTTGGGTTTCATTTGCTTGATCGTTGCTCTATACAGCGACAATGCAAAGCTACTAATCGTCGGCGCATTTTGTATTATTGTTCTTCTGGGGACTGGGTATTATTTAATGCTGCGAAGTAGAGTGATGCTTACACTCACTCCAACTCATTTTCAGCAACACTTTTATAAAGGTGGCTGGGTTTTACAATGGCGCAACATTCAAAAGATTGGCCTTTGTACTTATGAACAAGAAGGGTGGCACCAACCTTTACCTTGGGTCGGTATTAAGATTAAAGATTACTCTCCCTATCTTGACTCTATCTGCCCAAAGATCACTTGTGAGTTATTGCTGAGCCAACGATCACTTTTGTATCTAGGAGCTAAACAAGCGGGTAAAGAGTCAAACTTTGAGGATATAGTGCTCGACTCATCGCATTACAACACTCGCTGTACTGAAAATGGTTGTGTTGAACTGAGCCAATATAAAGAATCACAAAATACTGACGAAGTTAGTTTCAGCGATAGCCAAACACAGACTAGCTCTGATTCATCCAATAAACCGAAGAATCAAAACACAGTCATTAAAAACTATTCTGGGTTACAGGCAATGCTTGCGAATAGGATGAAGTACCAAAGAAGTTTCCACGGTTACGATATTTTCATATCAACTCAAGATTTGAATATGAGTGGAGAAGAGTTTATTGGATTAGCTCGACGCTACTTGGCTGCAGCTGAGCGGCTTTCTGATTAAAACGAGCACGTTTGAAATTAGAGCGTTAAATTTAAACAAACTAAAAGTTGATATTAAAACAAGCATGCTCGCATACGCGTAAAATTAAAAAAGCTTAGCTTTCAGTACAAAAGCTAAGCTTAATTTTTCAATCAACCTCAACACGAATAACCGGCTGTCAATCAAGGACTTAATTAGTATAAAGGCATTTCATCCGCTACGAACGGATTAGATGCGCGCTCACGACCAAATGTAGATTCAGGGCCATGACCCGGAACAAATGTTACGTCATTGCCTAACGGCCAAAGCTTAGTTTTGATTGAATCAATCAGCGTGTTGAAATCCCCTTGAGGGAAATCAGTACGACCAATCGCACCGTTAAACAACACATCACCAACGAATGCTAGACGAGCTTGCTCACTGAACAGTACAACGTGTCCAGGTGTGTGGCCCGGAGTGTGGAACACATCGATAACTTGGTTACCAAAAGTCACTTTGTCCCCCTCATCTAGCCAAGTATTTGGTTCAAAGGCTTTACACAGAGGGAAACCAAACATCTGACTTTGATTCTCTAGCCCTTGAAGCCAAAAATTATCTGCCTTGTGTGGGCCAACAATGCTAACCTTCAAGATCTCAGCAAGGGGTACAGTGCCGCCGACATGATCTAAGTGACCGTGCGTCAATACCAAGTTCACCACCTTAACACCTAGTTCTTCGATGATAGCCGCTAGTTGTTGAACATCACCGCCCGGATCGACGACGATGCCTTCCATGGTTTCATCACACCATACAATCGAGCAGTTTTGAGAAAAAGAGGTAACAGGTACAACTTGATACTTAAGAGACATATACAAACCTTAGAGGGCAAACTGAAATTTGGGCAAACTATGACATTGGATGTCTACTTTGACAAGTGTCTACCGTATCGCTCTTCCACTAAGTTTAGCTCTACCAGCTGCGTACTGGACCAGTATCAATATGGATAAAGTTGCTACGCGCATAATAACCCACACCACCTGCATGTAAGCTTTTAGCTACGTCTCTCAACTCTTTCAAATCCACACCATCAATACGAAAATCGATCGCTTTGCCTAACATGTGGTAGCTCTTCTTCGCCACACCACTCGACTTAGAGCGTAACGCTTCATTCGTAGCTGGAGAGCGGTAGCCAGAAATGATTTGAACTTCTTCTTGAATACCTAGGACATTTTGAATCTGAGTTATTTGATCAAATAGATTCTTATCCATTGGATGAATCTCGTTTCGGCGGAAATCACGACATAATTTGCTTAGGCGAGCCATCTCATCACCAACATAATTAGTGCCATCGAAATAACAGGTCTCTAACCTCTCACCGGTGTGAAGGTTATTCATACTAATCGTTCTTGGTCGATCTGGGTACGAAGCAAAAGCAATAGAAGGAGTGATTGAAGCTATAACAGCAGTACCACCAGCGTAAGCCAAAAACTGACGGCGAGAAAATAAACTTTGAGACATACAGCAAGAAAACCCAATTGCATCGAACAAAAAACGCACGATACATAATGAGAATTGCTGCGTCAACGTACAAAAACGCACCAAAAGGCCAGTAACTCTAACCTTTTAAACGTTAGTTATTGATACACATTATAATTTTATCAATAGAAACGACGTTGTCATTTTTTGGTCAATATCGCCTTTTTTAATCAGATTTGAATCAACCGCCCTCTTTGTCGTATTGATAGATGTCACTACGGTATTGGATCCCCTCCTCTTCAAACAACACGGTTTGATAGATGATATGCACCGGAATCCTCTTTCTGAGACGAACCTTAGTGTTAGGAGCAAGATCATAGCTCTGATTGGGAACTTTCCTTACCTTAGTTGCAAACAACAACTTTGCTAGTTGTTCCGCATGCTCGACACGTATACAGCCTGAGCTATAGGCACGGGAGTCACTATTGAACAGACTTTTACTTGGCGTATCGTGCAAATAGATCGCTCGTTTATTAGGAGTATTAAACTTATACAAACCTAATGCATTACTCGATCCAGCCTGTTGACGCATGCGATATGGAAACGAGTTAAAATTGATGGTCTGCCAATCGATCTTTGTGGTATCGACCGTCTCCATAGTGCGCCAACCGTCAATCACTTGGAAGTGATGTGTTTCTAGGTAGCTTTCATCCGCTTTTACCTTGGGCAGAATGTCTTTTACCATGATTTTCCATGGCACATTCCAAGTCGGGTTTAGTATGACCGAATCTAGGTTTATCTCTAAAAGTGGTGTTTTTCGCGACTTTCTGCCTACGACGACTTTGGACTCAAACACCTCTTCGCCACCCTCCCAATACTTCATATCAAAGCTAGGAACATTCACCACAATGAGAGAGTCTCTATTTCTTGGCCACAAGCGAACGCGTTCTGCATTTAAGGCTAACGCATTCAATCGATCATCGAAGCCCATGTTTATCCACTTGATCGTATTAGGCCCGATAATTCCATCGGCTGTCAGGCCATGCATGTGTTGAAACAACTTAATCGCGCTTTCTAAGTCGCGATCAAACTTGGGAAAATCGACAGCAATCATTGATGTGTCGACACCCACTAAAGCTATGCGCTCAACGAGAACGGTTTTGTTTGAAATCAAGTCCCCCAACCGTTTCAAACCCTTTTGTTTATATAGCTCAATAGAGAGTTCAGAAGCAGTTTTTAGGACAGAGTAAGTCGCCTTAAATTGATCGAAGTTACCAACGGGAGGCGCGTAAGACAGCACCATCTCTAACAAATAATCATCGGCTACACTGCTTTTTAATCTCATAAGAATATGAGGAGAAGGCGCTGGCAGCTTAGAATGCAACTTACCTGAAAAGTACCACGCCTTACCGGCTAGTGGCGCATTTTCAACGTAGCTTAAGTAATAGATAAAGGTGTCGGTGAGTAAGATGTCTAACTCTTGCCATTGACCTCGAGATTGATATTGACGGATTTGCTTCAGTTGTCGATCAAAAAGGGGAGCCATTTGCGCTTGCTCTAAAAGCGACAGCTGAAATTCAAACGCTTTAACAAGTTCAGGCGAATCCCAAAGAATAGGAAGAGAAGAGTCTTGATAAATACTCTGGGTGAGCTCTGGATAAATCAGCATAAAAGAGAGCTCTGAATCAGCCGGTATAAATCGACTCTCGTCAGAACTCGTATAGCTCCATGCATGCACAGAAACTAACGCCAACAATCCACAGAAGTATTTCGCGAACATGCTTCACTCCATTTCCTATCATCCAATAAGTATGGCAAAAAAATCGGAGTGAGCATGTTATTTTTACGAGGCGATATAAATCAGATAGAGCTCCAATGATTATCCCACTGGATGGGCGATTGCTGTGTCGACTTTTGATAAGGTGTACGTTGACTAACCACATTACCCGCCCCAGAGCTTAATCGAAACTCACCATCAAGCAGCACAGCACCAGAAGCGTCAGATAATGCAGACAGTTCTACTAATTCTTTAGTCTCTTTAGACCAAATACCATAACAATTACCTCGTGGTGAGGTCGCAATAATCCAGTCATCAGACGCCGCAATACTTGCGATGTAGTGATTGAACCTTGCCCATTGCTCAGGCTCCGCGTTCAGTGATTCAAACTGCCCGCCTTTGGTATGCATCGCCAACAGCGAAGGATACTCATCTGGCTCACCACGATATTGCTGGCCACAAAGCACGGTTTCAGCACCATCATGGGCTAAGTGTCGAATACTCAGCTTCTTGTCTAGCAATTCAACCTGATCAAGCACTGCACCTTCAGGTGAAACATAACTTAAACTAGGCTGCATTGAATCGAGATTTTTCGGTGTTCTGCCATCAGTATGGACGCCACCAACACCAATCGCGAGATTACCATCAGGCATGATGATCACTTCATGTGGGCCGATACCGAAACCAGTGAACTCTTCAACCTTACGATACCCTTGCGCGACATCATAAACGCCAATCACGCCTTGGCTGGTGTCCGTTTTCCCTTCGGTGGCATACAGAAACTTGCCATCCAATGAGTAAACGCCATGACCATAGAAGTGGCGGTTGTTACCTTTCACGACCATTTTGATTTGCTGACCATTTTTATAGTCAAACACCATAAAATAGTCACCTGGGCGACGAGCAAACGCCACAGCATGCGATGAGGTTGGGCAAATAGCGACGCCATGACCACGATCGGGGATAGGCAACTGACTCAACGGCATACCATATTCATCAGCCACCACCGCTGAATATTGACCACGTCCATTTAGCGCACAGCCAACCAACTGGGGTTCATTCGATGCACTCTTTCGAGTCGCACAGCCAAATGGCAGTACTGGAACAGCTGCGCAACCCAGTGCAGCCTTGAGTAGCGTTCTTCTCGTATTATCAGTCACCATCGGTAGCATTAAATCCTATTACCACGCCAAGCTCTATCGCCACTTCTTCATGAATCAGGTACTTCAAGTGTTCTAGCTTATTGTATTGAGTAAGCACCGTTCGGTAGCCTTCTTTACTCTGCAATAGCTCAAACAAACTTGATTCTGTAGGCCAACTATCTAGCGTTAGCGTAAATTGAGCAGCAACACGATCTGCAAGGCCACCTAAACCCTTCTCTCTCAACAAGCCATCTAGTCCATTGCCATCAGCCAAATAAAGCTTTTGAAGTGCTGCTACATTGGCTTTTAGTTGAGTCATCGAGGTTTGTGCACGCCATGATTCTGAGAAGTAAGGACGCGGATGACCGATTTTCGCCATCGGACGACTCAGCTTTTTCATGCTGTAATCAAGTTGGTTGGTCAATAAAGCGATGTATTCCGACTCCCAACGAGTCTCGTCTTGCGCTAACCAAGGGTTAACTTGCCAAGCTTCAGCAATAGAAGCCGATTTCATCGCCAAGTTTTGTGCGATAGCTTGTGAAGATAAACACCCTAGCGCTTTATCTTGAAGCAGTGACGACTGCTCGTCGTACAGAGACCATTCCAATGCGCCAAGCCCTTGAACAGTCACACTTTGCTGCGCGATTTCGTCTTGTGACCAAGCTTTATCTTGCTGAGTCAGCTGACGCATTTTTAAGCCTGTGGTATTCTTTTTGTCTGGCCAAAACTGAACATTCCAACTCTCTTCAAGTGCCGCTGTTGGGCCTCTTTCTTGGCCTTGCAGTGCCATCCAACTATTCATTGTTAACTGCCACTGGTTTTTCAACGCATCTAACTCAACAGTGTTGGCTTCACAGTAACCCTGCATCAAGACTTCCAGCTCACTGGCTTGCTTAGCAAATAGCACTGCTGAATCAAATTCTTGTTGATACACGCTACGACTGATATGAGCGGTCGTGTCTGCTTGATAAGAGACTCCGTTAACCTCAGATGAAGCCGTTTGCTCACCCGATGATTGGCAGCCTGCCATGATTAATACCGACAAAGGCATTAACAAAAATTTATGTGTCATGCTGTTACCTTACTTCCTAATTTTTCTTTTAATTATATGAGTTCAACCTATTTAAAAATTACCGCTGATCTCGCATTCCTACAAGTTCAGCGGTTATGTTCTTTTGGCTAACTTATTCTTCGGATTAGCTTGTTCTTTAAGTTAACTGGGGCGTTGAGCTACTGAATCTCATACCGACTATAGCGAATTCAAAAACGCCAGCAGTGCTTCACGCTCAGTCGCATTCAAAGACAGAACCTTTTGTCTCGCCATTTCTGCTTCACCACCGTGCCAAAGCACCGCTTCCA
The DNA here is from genome assembly GCF_041439575.1 of Vibrio sp. 5S239. Taxonomy (NCBI): domain Bacteria; kingdom Pseudomonadati; phylum Pseudomonadota; class Gammaproteobacteria; order Vibrionales; family Vibrionaceae; genus Vibrio; species Vibrio sp. 5S239. The sequence continues at coordinate 308,217 of NZ_JBGOOM010000002.1, forward strand.
TAACGTTTCTTGCACGACCGTCATGAAGCAAGAAGGTGTGACCGTTCACTTCTTTGGTATAGCCTAATCCCCACAATGGCGTGGTGCGCCACTCATGACCGTTCGCAAGATACTCTGGGCGATTATCGGCTAAGCCTTCACCCATATCATGCAAAAGCATATCGGTGTATGGGCTAATCAACTGTTTCGAAAGAGCAGGCAGACCTTCACGCTCTGCTGTGCGAATTTCAGCTTGGTGACAGCTTTGACAACCAATCTCTTTAAATAGCTTTTTACCTTGAACAACCGTTGGGTTATCGACATTACGACGAATTGGAACCGCTAAGTGCTGCGAATAGAACTCAACGAAGTCGAGGATATTGTCGCTCACTTCTGGCTCACCACCATTTGGGAAGTCATCACAAGTCGATTGCGCTGATGTGCAGTTTTCGTTCGGGAACAAGCTGCTTGTTAGGCCTAAGTCACCGTTAAATGCCGCTGCGTTTTGCTGCATTAGGTTTGGCTGTCCGGCTTTCCAACCGAAGCGACCGAGTGCCATTTCATTGGTTTGAACATCAAGAACATAGTTAGCTTTACCCGACACGCCCTGTTTGTCTGCCAACTGTTGGTCAGCAAATCCTAGAATCGTTTCTTTTGGAATGCTCTCAAGCAAGCCAAGGCCGATCATTGGCGGAGCAACACGAGCTGAAAACTCTGTTTTAGGGTGCATCTCGCCAAAAGCAAGATCAGTAATCTTTAGGGTTGGTTTACGCAGAGTCACGACTGTGCCGTCTTTGAATTCAACCGGAACATCTGTGTAGCTGATGTTCACTTTACCCTCTGGTTTAACACCTTGAAGTGCGAAATCTTGAAGCTGACCACCGTAGGTCGGTTCTGGAATACCACCATCGCGAATAAAGGCTTGTCTCTGATCTGGTGTTTCAGCCGGAATGCTTAAACGAACCAACATGGATACTGCGTTCTCATCGCCTTTTTCTGGCGCGTGACCACGACCATCTTTGATGTGGCAGTTTTGGCAACCATTGGTGTTGAACAATGGCCCCAATCCATCACGAGCATCGGTTGATGATGGCGCAGGCACCCAAGGGTTTCTAAAGAAGCTGTTACCTACGCTGAAATCTAAGCGCTTGCTCATTGGTAAATTGGCAGCAGGAAGAGAAAAAGCATTCGCTCCCTCTTTCTTCACAGTAGTTTTACCACCAGAGTAGGTTTCATGGGCGTGTAATGGAGATAAGAAAAACAGTGCGGTTAATAGTGAGGCTGAGAGATACGACTTCATACATTGCCTTGCTGTGCATTTGATTTTAGTTTTTTTGATAATGACTTTCTTGAATAGCAAACAATTAAGGGCTCAATAAGAGCCCTTGCATTAGTTTTGGCCTCGGGTTCTTAGAACTCGTGATCAGCCGTGTCTGGGTTTAGACTATCAATACCAATCACACCAGCAGCACGCTCAATCGCAGCAGTTTGAGACACTAGCGCAACAATTGTTTTGTTTACTAGTGCGTTACCTGCCGCGTTGTCAGCAGCGATTAGCTGATCGAAGTGCTGGTTGTTTTTCTCAGCAGACGTTACTAATTCACCTACTTGTGCACGCGCTAGGTCAAACTGCTTTTGAATATCTTTCGCAGCTTGCTCATCTTTTTGCTCTACTAGGTCAAACAGGCTTGGGCCTGAAAGCAGAGTGCCGTCTTCACGCTTGTATAGACCCGTGTAAACGTTGTAGATGCCTTGCTCGTTGTAGTAGTGAGAGTTGTGTGTGTTATCAGAGAAACAATCGTGCTCGTCTTCAGTCGAGTTCGCTTCTAGTGCCACCTTCATACGCTCACCCGCTAGCTCACCTAGAGACAGTGAGCCCATACCGAATAGCATTTTACGCAAACCGTTTTCGCTAGATTCAGCAAGAAGTTCTTGACGGTAGTTGCCTTTCTCGCCTTCAGCCCACTGCTTTTCCATCCACTCTAGGTCTTGAATAAGGAGTTCAGCTGATGCTTTTAGGTATGCGCCACGACGGTCACAGTTGCCATTTGTACACTCAGCGCCAACAACGAAATCTGTGTAAGCACGCTCACCTGCACCGCTGTTAGTACCGTTTAAATCTTGGCCCCAAAGTAGGAATTCAATCGCGTGGTAGCCAGATGCCACGTTCGCTTCAGAACCGCCGATCTCGTTAAGGTCTGCGATTAGCTCAGGGGTAATGTTCGTTGCATCAACAGTCGTCTGACCAATTTGAAAAGTCTTGTTTGCCACGATGTTTGCGCTAGCGCCTTCGTTACCAAGCTCATATTGGTAATCAGAAGAAACGTAATCGATCAGGCCTTCATCTAGTGGCCATGCGTTTAGTTGGCCTTCCCAATCATCAACAATAACGTTACCAAAGCGGAACACTTCAGATTGTTGGTAAGGAACACGAGACTCAAGCCAAGCTTGTTTGACTTGTTCGAAGTTACCAGCAGAAGGAGAAGCTAAGAAGGCATCAATAGAAGAGTTCAACGCTTTTGCTGTAACTACTGAATCGGCAAACACTGCATGTGCAATATCTGCGTAATGTTCTACAACTTGATCTTGAGTTACTGCTGCGAAAGAAGAAGCAGAGGCAAAAATGAGTGACGAAGTTACGGCTTTTGTCACTAAAGATTTAATGGTCATGAAGCATCCTTGTTGAGCTTTAAATTATTATTCGTAGTAATAGTGCAAACTATTATCATTTACACTACGGATTAAAATAATACAAACTTACAATTTTATTGCAAGATAAATACAAAAAAACCTCACGAAGGTGAGGTCTTTAAACATTTTTGTGTTTTACGCAACAAAGAGACGAGTCAGATATCTAAATTATGTTTTCCGTGTGAGACTTTTGCCTTGAGGTAGCTTTCGTTCCCCGACTTTATATGGGCAGAGGTCTTTACCACTTCTTCAATCTCAATACCAAAAGATCTAAGCTCATTGATCTTCTTAGGGTTATTGGTCAGCAAACGGATTTTAGTGGTGCCTAAAGCTCGTAGCATTTCAGCTGCTTCTGTAAAATCACGCAAATCATCACCAAAGCCTAGGTGATTATTTGCTTCATACGTGTTCATTCCTTCACTTTGAAGACGGTAAGCATCAATTTTGTTATACAAACCAATACCGCGTCCTTCTTGGCGTAAATAAAGAATCACGCCACCCGTTTCACCCATAATCCTTATGGTTTCGTCTAACTGCTCACCACAGTCACAGCGAGATGAATGGAAAACATCACCAGTAAGACACTCAGAATGCATGCGAACAAGAGGTATGTCTTGTGTCTTATCTGCTGACTTAAATATCACAGCAACATGCTCTTTATCTGTTTTCAAACCATGAAAAGACAGAAGCTCAGCATCAATACTGCTTGTTACCCCTACTTTGAAATCTATTCTGGCACGCACTTCCGCCATAGCTATACTCACTTGAAAATTCGATGTATTTAACAACACTACATTATATGTCTAGGCAATATTTTGTAGCGAACTATCTAATGATAGACACTATGAGGCTGTTAACAATTTTTTTCAAGATCGAACAGGCAAAAATTGTTATGTTATAACAATAAATGTTCACATAAGAAAAAACCCACATTGGCATGGCCAATATGGGTTATAAATAAGTCTAATTGTAGTGGTTGACTAAAACTGTAGTTATACCTTGACCGCTTATCAACCAACTTGTGTTTGCTTCCAGATGACTAATTGAACCCAGGCGTTTTGCAATTCGGTCAACTCTTCCGGGGTCAAAGTAGATACACTTGACTTGGCACTGTATTTTTCGCCCCATTTATCTGCTTGGACATGGGTATGGAACTCTTTTTTTAGATTTGAGATTACGTTATCCACGAATACATCCTTATATAACAGTGCTTAGCCTTTATAATTTTTAATGTTACAAAATACAGGTCAATTGGTAAACAATAATACATGACTTTTATGAGCTCTTTCTAACACTTTTTACTGATAGATATATAAACAAGAGGAATAATAGACTGGGTAGTAGCCAAAGTAATAAGTTTGAAGCGTTCATTGCCGGCTTATAAAGTACAAATTCACCAAACCTTTCCGTCATATATTGAGTAATTTCACGATCACTCTCTCCAGCTTTTACCCTATTGAACACAACAAGACGTAAATCTTTTGCGATGGGAGAATTCGACTCAATAAGGTTTTGATTCTGACATTGCGGACAACGTAGTCTTTTTGCCAAGGAAATAGCTCGCTGCTGCTGTTCTGAGTTGTCAAACTCAAACAGTTCAACTTGAATACTCGTATCTTTATTACTGGCAGTAAACAGGTCTTCAGCCATGGTCGGAAGGCTAATCACTAAAAGAGCTGACAGCATAAACAACGTTTGTATTAGAGACTTCATCATCCATTCACACCATCAAAATACATCGCAAGCTCATCTTTCCATACCGTTTCATTAATCACGCCCGATAGCTTTTTAATGATCTGGCCATCAGCATCGACCAAATACGTTTCAGGTGTGCCGATTACGCCCAACTCTAACGCTAACTTACCTTGCGGGTCACTGATCACGGTTGAGTACGGGTTGCCAGCATTCGATAACACGTTAATCGCAGCCCCAAAGTTATCTCGATAATTAAGCCCGACGATGGGAATGCCTTTATCGTGAAGTTGAAGCAAAAATGAATGTTCGGTTTTACATATCACACACCAAGAAGCCCACACATTAACCAGTTGATAAGGATGCTGCGTGACATCAGTAAGCGTAACTTTCTGCTGACCACTGACGCCTTCACTATTCACTAACACACTCGATGTAAATTCTGGAAATGCCCTTTGTTGTTCAGACACAATGGTCGACTGCTTCTTATTATCAAGCGCAAAGACAAACCCCAGCACCACAATCAATGCTAAGGCAATTAGACTAATTAGCTTGTTACGAACGCTGGTATGCATACTGTGACGCCTTAACGGTTTTCTTTTTACGATGAGTCAATGAGAGCAAAGCGCCGATAATGGAGAACAGCCCACCAAACCAGATCCAGCGCGCATACGCCTTATACTGAACACGAAATGCGTAAGCGGTGGAATCGACTTTCTCTCCCATGGTGATATAAACATCACCATGCCAGAACCATTTCATTGCGGGCTCACTCATGTTCATGACTCGAACTTGGTAATGTCTTCTTTCCGGCGAAATAGAAAAGCTCTGCTCGCCAGACTCTAGGCTGAGTATCGCTTTTTCTGCGGTAAAGTTTGAAGCGACATACAGCTCAGTATCACGATGAGAAAGCGCCCAATCCATGAATTCGACTTCTACGCCTGGGCTTAACTTATAACTGCGCTCATACGAGTGGTAGCTATTCATAGCAGCACCGACCGCTAACACCGCAACCCCAACATGGGCAAAAGTCATCACCCGGACTTTACGTTGGAACTTGGAACTGCGCGTTACTGCCAAGCCATACACATGAGTGAGTAAAACCCAAAATGCGAGTGACCATGTCATTAGTGCCATCACTTGAATCTTCTCTACTTGCAAAGCGTAACAGGCGAACCCGAGACCAATCGATACTAAAGCGATCAGTGTAATAATACCTTTCGATGCTTGAGGCTTAATGCTCAACAAAGGGGCTAAGCCCACAACAACCAACGCAAGCAAAGTCAAAGGTGCAATCAATAAATTAAAGTAAGGTGCGCCGACCGAGATGTTTCCTAGGCCAAGCAATTCAAATACCATTGGATAAAATGTTCCGAACACCACGACAGCAGTCGCCAGAACAAAAATAAGCACCGCGACTAAGCTCAAAAAGCTTTTGCTGGCGAAGCTGGTAATCGGATTAGATTCAAAAGACTCTCCTCTGACGATAAGCAGAGAAAATGAACTCACCAGCACCAGAACTAATATAAGCAGCAGTGTGATCCCTTTGGTTGGGTCGACTGCAAAAGCGTGTACCGATGTGAGTACGCCAGAACGAACAATAAAGGTGCCTAATATACTCAAACAAAACGTAATGAAAGCGAGACTGAGAGACCATTTCAGTAACTGTTGTTTGCCCTTTGCAACGCCTAGGCTGTGCAGTAAAGCGGTCGAAGTAAGCCACGGCAACAAGCTCGCATTTTCAACCGGATCCCAGAACCACCAGCCGCCCCAACCTAATTCGTAATACGCCCACCAAGAGCCAAGAATGATCCCTGCGGTTATAAAGATCCAAGCGACTAGACACCAACTGCGACAATGAGCAACCCAATCAAATTCAATTGGATCAACCAGCAAAGCGGCAACTGCAAATGCCAGCACTACAGAAAACCCGACATAACCAAGGTAAAGTAAAGGCGGGTGAAAGATCAGACCAACATCTTGCAACATTGGGTTAAGGTCACGCCCTTCTAGCGGCAACGTCGAGTTCATTTCAAATGGGTTTGATGCGAACAAGGTGAACCAAGCAAATATCGCGAGTAGCAGATTCATCACCCACAGCACTCGGCTTTGGTATTCATTTGAATAGTGTTTTTGTAAGGCGATAACACCAGACCAGACGCTGATCGTCAGTACCCAAAATAACAAGGAACCTTCATGGCCAGCCCATACGGCCGCTAGCTTAAAAAATGAGGGTAATTGAGTATTTGAATGTTCAGCGACGTATAAGATAGAGAAGTCATCACTGACAAAGGCATAGCCAAGCAATGCGACAGAAGTGAGAGAAAACAGCGCACTTGAAAGAGAGAAACTGCGGATTAAACCTAGATTTTGCGTCCGTTTATTTAGCATTTGGTAAAACGAATGCACACCAATAATGCTGCTGAGTACAGCAACCAACACCAAACTAAACAGCCCCAAATAACCGACCATATCACCTCAATAAGACTCTACCGGAGCAGAGCCAAGTTAAACAATTGTTCGCTTATACTGTTCCAATAAACAGAAGCCAAGTAAGCAGATGCCCAGTATCCAACATCTACTTACTCATTAACTTGCGCGAAATTAAGCTATCGTTAACTGCCCTGCATAAAGGACAAAAGTTCGCAGCATTAATACGCCCATTAGGCTTAACGAAGTCACCGAGAAAATATATACCGAACTATGGCGGATTGAGGTTGGTGTAACGGCATTCAGCAACAATGGTAGAACCATGCCAACACCGATAACGCCATACCAGAACCAACTCGCCCAGAAACCACTGCCAATTGCGTTCCATACTGCTTGCTCACTTTGACCACCAGCGAAGATAAGCCCAGTAAAGAAAGTAATCAGAACAAACAACTCAAACATCACGACCGGACGTTCGAACCCGTGGACCCATGAAATACTCGGGCTATGAGGTGATTCTTTAAAGACCAACACACCAAATAAAATACACGCCGCCGCTCCCGAAGATAAGCTCGAGAATAAGAACAAAATCGGCAGCACTGGGTTATTCAACAGTGGGAAGGTATTTAAAGCTGAAAGCAAGAACCCGGTATAAGCGGCAAGCATTAGAGCAAGAACAGCTAAGAATATTTCCAGAGCATTCTCAAACACTTCTAATTTGCCAATCCAGTTACCGACGAAATCGAGTCGTCCTTTTAACCATGTTTGGTCATTTAAAAATACGACGATTTGATCTCTAAATATAATGCCGATCCAAAGAAATAAGATCACCATATACACTTGGAATAAGATCACACCCATCGACATCACAGACGTTGGGTTATAGAAGATCATGATCTTCCAAAAGGATAACGGTTTTGTCAGATGGAAAACCAAGATCAGCAGACCTGAAATGATCCCAAATGGCGCAAGAAAAGCTGTCGCCTTTAACACACCATTATGAGCAGGATCGCCTTCAATAACCTTGCGCTTAAGGTAAATGGAGATCATTACGGCACCCGCCGACATCCCCGCCAGAAATAGATAAATAGCTATAATCCAGTCCCATACCACGGTACCAGACTGAAAAGCTGCGTCCCATGCACTCATAATCAAATCTCCCCTTTTTGGTGTGGCACTTTATAGAGTTTTGGTTGAGTGCCTAGATAGGCTTTATCTCTGTAAACCACCTCGGATTGAAGTACTTGGTTTATCTCACTCTTAGGGTCATTTAAATCGCCGAATGTCAGCGCTTTGGTTGGGCAAGATTCGACACAAGCAGGCAACTTCCCTTGTGCTAGATTGGTATCACGACAGAAGTTACATTTATCGGCTGACTTGTTCTCTGGATGGAAAAAGCGCACTTGATATGGACACGCTAACAAACAGTAACCACAACCGACACACTTCTCTTTGTGGACATCAACAATGCCCGTTTTTTCATCTTTATAGGCTGCACCTGTTGGGCAAACCATCACACACGGCGCGTTATCACAATGTTGGCAAGAGTTACGAGTAAAACGGTAATCAACATTTGGATATTCACCTTGGGGTTCGCTCTTAATAATTTCTAAGCGCGACACGCCTTCAGGTACTTTATTCACTTCACGACATGCTTCTGTACAAGCAGTACAACCAATACACGCGGTTTCGTCATGAATCATTCCATAACGTTTAGCACCATCTTCTTGAACATTGGCCAACGTTTTACGACTTGTTACCGCCGCCGTTCCTGCAACACCTGTGGTAAAAATAACGGCACCCGCGCCAGCTAAAAAGTTTCTTCTTGAGCAGCTCATAGATTACTCCCCTTCTTTCTTCTGGTTGAAGTCTGAATGGCAATCCACACACAGCTTAATGGTTTGCTTCTTATCTAAGCCCAACACCTTTGCTTCTGTCGCATGAACATCATGGCAGTTTGAACACGTTAAATTTTGTGCGTGAACGTCGTGGGTCCAACTCGCTTCGCGCAGATCATCAGGCTTGTGACAATCGATACATTGGCTATTGGCATCTAAAATTAAGCTAGGATCGAGGAAAACCTTGTCGGTCCCTGGTTGTGATTGAGCCTCACGATACTTCACCACTTTAGGCGCGCCTTCGCGGTGATCGGGGCTAATAGAACTATGACAGTCGGTACAATTTACTTCACGGCCAAGCAAAGCGTGTGCACTTTCACCATGTGAACCCAATACCGTTTCTTTTGAATCTTTATGGCACTGAACACACTTGTAGTCTTTGTCACGGATTAATTCGACTTCATGTCTTGTTGATTCTCCTACTGGCGTAACAGCAGGCTCAGCAACAGCATGAATGGAATAACCATAGAGGCAGAATGCTAGAAGGGATTTAAGCATTATGACTATGGCCAATTTAATATTGCCCATTTTATCCTTTCCTTATACCGGCATTATTTAACTCTCAACTAAATAATACTCCGGTTAAACAAAAGTACCCTTAAACGATATTATTACCGTTTAAATGATATCAATTCTTATTTTGGATAAGCCACAACGCTTTCTATAGTTAGAATATACCTCTAATTGGGTAATACGAAATTTGGATGAGTTAATCTGTGAACGCAATCACCCTATTCATATCATGGTCAATTTAGGTAATTGATTGTTATATATGATAATAATTCTCAGTTAAATTCTAATTAACCTAACCACCAATACCACTTTAGGGTTATATAAACTTCAACGTGATTAAGGTCACTGCCATTAATTGATCTGGGACAATCTATATCCAACACGTAACAAAATGTGTTTGTTTATGAATTAATATAAACAGGAATTCTCCAGTTCTTAATTTGAATAGCAAACTCACAACGCTTGGTATAAGAATCAGTATATTGGAGATATCACTGTGAAAAAGCATTGGATACGTAATTCGGTCACAGCACTATTAATGGTTAGCGCATCACTAGCAAGCGCGACCAGTTTTGCTGCGTCTGAACAAAAAGAAATTGGCGATCCTCGTAACGACCAGTTCGAGCAAAACCACCCAGATCAATATCATTCATGGAGACAGACTTCAGAAAGCGAAACCATAGAAGATGCACTAAAAGAAGATCCCAACATGGTCATCATGTGGGCTGGCTACGGCTTCGCAAAAGATTACAACAAGGCACGTGGTCACTTTTATGCGATTGACGATGTACGACAAACGCTTCGTACTGGCGGCCCAACGGACGAAAGCTCAGGCCCGATGCCAATGGCATGTTGGAGCTGTAAGAGCCCTGACGTAGCACGTGTTATCGAAGAGCGTGGCGAAGATGGTTATTTCGAAGGTAAGTGGGCGCGTCTTGGTAACGAGATCATTAACCCTATTGGCTGTTCAGACTGTCACGATACCCAAAGCGAAGGCTTTAAAAATGGTGAACCAGCACTGAAGGTGACTCGTCCTTATGTTGAACGTGCATTTGAAACAATTGGTAAAAAGTTTGATGATCAAAGCCGTTTAGACCAACAGGCTTCTGTTTGCGCCCAATGTCATGTCGAATACTACTTCACTGGGCCAACCAAAGGCGTGAAATTCCCTTGGGACCAAGGTACAACCGTCGGCGATATGGAACGTTACTATGACGCGATCAACTTTAAAGATTGGACGCATAAAGTATCGAAAGCGCCAATGCTAAAAGCGCAGCACCCTGGTTTCGAAACATGGCGTGAAGGTATCCACGGTAAAAACAAAGTCGTTTGTGCTGACTGTCATATGCCGAAAGTGACTAAAGAAGATGGCACCGTTTATACCGACCATAAAGTGGGTAACCCATTCGACCGCTTCGAAGATACGTGTGCAAACTGTCACACTCAATCGAAAGAAACCATGCGTAACATCGTATCAAGCCGTAAAGCGCAAGTTCTGAACATGAAACTGACTGCTGAGAAGCAAATCGTAGCCGCTCACTTTGAAGCAGGCGCGGCATGGGAAGCGGGTGCGACAGAGCAAGAGATGGAGCCGATCCTACTGGATATCCGTCACGCTCAATGGCGTTGGGACTACGCTATTGCATCTCACGGCATTCATATGCATGCACCTGAAATCGCTCTAGAAGTGCTAGGTACTGCAGTTGACCGTGCAGCGGATGCTCGAACTAAGATTGTTCGTCTACTGGCGAAGAAAGGCATCACCGATCCAATCGAAATTCCAGATATCTCGACAAAAGAAGCGGCTCAAAAAGCGCTTGGAATGGACATGGATAAGATGAACGCTGAGAAACAACACTTCTTAGACACGGTTGTTCCTAAATGGGAAGAGCAAGCTGAAAAGCGTGAAGCCAACTACGAATACTAGTTTCTTCAATTAGACCATTAAGTAAAAACCAGTCACACTATTGTTGTGTGGCTGGTTTTTCTGTTTTAAATATTCAGTTTTAGGTTTGAAGCATTCAAATCAATACCTACTTTCCAATGACCGTTTGCTAATTAAAGGAGTCAACAATGAAGACCTTACTTTCGCTTTCAGCATTATGCATTGCACTACTCTGTTCAGGCGTTCACGCATCAGAGCGCGCAGAGACAGGGTGGGAGTTAATAGAGAAAGGCGCATTAGTTGTTGATGTCAGAACACCTGCAGAGTTCGAACAAGGGCATCTAGACAACGCCATCAACTACCCTCTTTCTGAAGTGGCTACTCACTTTGCTAAGATAGATAAAGACCAACCAATCGTGTTGTATTGCCGCAGTGGCAATCGTTCAGGGCAAGCTTATCAATTCTTGCGCGCTCAAGGATTTACTCAAATCCACAATGCTGGTGGCTTAATAGAAATGCAGGAAAACCAATAGTCTTCGAAATGAGCTCTTAAGTAAGATCGCTACTTTAGCAATTAGCCAAGCTTAACGGATCATCTGTTTGGCTTGGTTGATCGAATGGATTATAGAAACGCGATCAATCCCCTTTTGATTGGAATCGAGAATTTGAGTCCACGCATCAATCGCTTGTTGATAGCGCATGCTAATGAAGTGATCGGTCGCAATCAGCATTAATGCAGTCCGATCGTTTGGATCAAGCTGCATTGAGTGATCCAATAACGCATTCACGTCATCGCTCATCGCTTGAGAACTAAGATAGTAAAGTGCCGTTGCTTTGGCTGCATAGAGTCCAGAAGGTGCTTGAGGATCTAATCGAATCGCGTAGTCGTAACAGGTGAACGCTGCATCAAACTCTCCTTTCTGCATATACACACCACCAAGCTTAAACCACAAACCGGATTGATTTGGGTCTTGCTTAAGGCTTTGCTGAAGCTCATCTTTGAAATCTGTTGCTGTGTAACTATTGCTATCATCCAAAGGAAGTTGAGGTAACTCTTGTTTCAGTTGAGACCAGACAAGCACACTCAAAGCCACTGCAGTAAATAAAATCATCACATTGCCTTTTAGATTACTGCCATTGTTGTTCGCGGCAACAACGATCACCACCAAAAACAGGCTCATCAATAACAAAGCAGCCAGTAACCAGATATCCATTTTACTCTCCCTTTTTATCCGCCCATTCACTCTACCTCTTTCACCACAAAGCAAACTTGATCAAGGTATAGCTATTGGTATTTAACGATTATCCACAAATAGCAGGTAATAAAAAACCGAGCACTTAGGCTCGGTTTTTCAATGGTAAACTTAATTACTTAGCGTAATCGAGATTACTCAGTGTCTTGCTCGCTATCACTTTCAGAGTCAGAAGCATCTGATGCTTGCTCTTCACTTGATTCTGCAACTTCAGCGTTGATAGTTTCAGCATTTGCTTCTTCAGCTTCGCCTTCGACAATCTCAGCTTCTTCTACTTCGTCGATACGTTGTAAACCTACAACATTCTCGTCTCCAGCAGTACGAATCAGTGTTACACCTTGAGTGTTACGACCGACTTGGCTTACTTCCGCGACGTAAGTACGTACCAATGTACCTGCGTCAGTGATCATCATCATCTCATCGCCTTCTTCAACTTGAACCGCACCAACAACCGGGCCATTACGTTCAGAGACTTTGATAGATACTACACCTTGAGTTGCACGACCTTTCGTTGGGTATTCAGCTAGTTCAGTACGCTTACCGTAACCGTTTTGCGTCACAGTTAAGATATCGCCTTCATTTGAAGGAACAATCAATGAAACCACTTGATCGTTTTCTGGAAGTTTCATACCACGAACACCAGAGGCAGTACGACCCATTGCTCGTACTTTGTCCTCATTAAAGCGGACAACCTTGCCCGATTGAGAGAACAGCATAATGTCGCTATCACCATTAGTAATATCAACGCCAATCAATGAATCGTCGTCGCGTAAATTAACAGCAATTAGGCCATTAGCACGTACGTTTGCGAATTGATCCAGAGGTGTCTTTTTAACAGTACCGTCGCCTGTTGCCATGAAGATGAATTTCTCGCTAGAGAACTCAGAAACACGCAGAATAGCCGTAATACGCTCACCTTCTTCTAGAGGAAGAATGTTAATGATAGGCTTACCACGAGCTGTGCGACTTGCTAACGGTAGTTGGTAAACTTTCAGACGGTATGTCTTACCACGTGTAGAGAAACATAAGATGTTATCATGAGTATTAGCGACAAGCAGACGCTCAATGTAATCCTCATCTTTCATCTTAGTAGCACTCTTACCTTTACCACCACGATGCTGGGATTCGTAATCGCTTAGGATTTGGTACTTAACGTAACCTGCGTTAGAAAGCGTTACTACAACGTCTTCTTGAGCAATCAGCTCTTCCATGTCGATATCATGAACTGCCGTTGTGATTTCTGTTCGACGTTCGTCGCCATAGATTTCACGTACCGCTTCAAGTTCTTCACGGATAACTTCCATCAAACGCTCAGTGCTTGCAAGGATATGCATTAGCTCAGCGATTTCTTCTAGAAGTGCTTTGTACTCATCTAGAATCTTCTCGTGCTCAAGGCCAGTTAGGCGGTGAAGACGAAGTTCTAGAATAGCTTGTGCTTGTGTTTCCGTTAGGAAGTATTGGCCATCGCGGATGCCGTATTGGTCTTCCAACCAATCAGGACGAGCCGCATCAGTACCAGCACGTTCAAGCATGGAAGCAACGTTACCAAGATCCCATCCGCGCGCCACTAAGCCAGCTTTTGCTTCAGCTGGTGTTGGAGCGTTACGGATAAGCTCGATGATTTCATCGATGTTAGCCAGTGCTAGAGACAGTGCTTCAAGGATGTGTGCACGGTCACGCGCTTTCTTCAGCTCAAAGATAGTACGACGAGTCACTACTTCGCGACGGTGGTCTACGAAGCACTTAAGCATATCTTTGATGTTGAACAACTGTGGTTGACCGTTGTTCAACGCAACCATGTTGATGCCGAAAGTCGTTTGCAGTTGAGTCTGTGAGTAAAGGTTGTTCAGAACAACTTCACCTACAGCATCACGCTTACATTCAATAACAATACGCATACCATCTTTATCAGATTCGTCACGTAGAGCGCTGATGCCTTCAACTTTCTTGTCTTTTACAAGTTCTGCAATCTTCTCGATCAAACGAGCTTTGTTTACTTGGTAAGGAATTTCAGTAACGATAATGGTTTCTTTACCATTATTTTCTACTTCAATATTCGCTTTTGAACGCATGTAAACTTTACCGCGGCCAGTCTTATAAGCATCAACGATGCCTTTACGACCACTGATAAGTGCTGCTGTCGGGAAATCAGGACCAGGGATATAGTCCATTAGCTCATCAATAGTAATATCTTCATTATTGATAAATGCTAAACAGCCATCAACAACTTCACCAAGGTTGTGTGGTGGGATGTTAGTAGCCATACCTACTGCGATACCAGAAGCACCGTTTACCAATAGATTAGGAATTTTTGTAGGAAGTACTGCTGGAATTTGCTCTGTACCATCGTAGTTCGGTACGTAATCCACAGTTTCCTTATCAAGGTCAGCCAGGAGCTCGTGAGCAATTTTCGCCATACGAACTTCGGTATAACGCATTGCAGCCGCGGAGTCGCCATCGATAGAACCAAAGTTACCTTGGCCATCAACTAGCATATAACGCAGTGAGAACGGTTGAGCCATACGAACAATCGTATCGTATACCGCACTATCACCATGCGGGTGGTATTTACCGATTACATCACCTACTACACGAGCAGACTTTTTATATGGTTTGTTCCAATCATTACCTAGTACATTCATCGCGAACAAAACGCGGCGGTGTACAGGCTTTAGGCCATCACGCACATCTGGAAGGGCACGACCAACGATGACGGACATCGCGTAGTCTAGGTATGAACCTCTAAGCTCATCTTCAATATTTACGGGCGTGATCTCTTTCGCTAGATCGCTCATAGAGCCATTTTCCCTCTATAGTCAGATCGTATTTTTGAATACGTATAAGACCGAAAAATATAACACAAATTTACCTACGGAGGCATCACTTTCCCTCTCCTTTTACCATCTTGTGACCCTTGTAGCCAATCAATTGATGAGAAATTGCACCTCCGCGTCATATCTCGCTGAAACATGGTCACTTTACACCCAATAAATTAGCAAAATTGTAGATCTTCTGGTCAAGGCGAAAAGGCAAGCTATAATGCCTGCAATTTCATGGATGCATTATTTAACTTGGAAATGCCCGATTATGACTAAATCACAGAATGTAGACCCAGCAGAAATCAAGAAATTCGAAGACATGGCATCACGCTGGTGGGATCTAGAAGGCGAGTTTAAGCCATTACATCAGATCAACCCACTTCGCCTAAATTATGTACTAGAGAAAACCGAAGGCCTGTTTGGCAAGAAAGTACTCGATGTTGGCTGCGGCGGTGGCATTTTGGCTGAAAGCATGGCCGTTGAAGGCGCAGTAGTGACAGGTCTAGACATGGGTACAGAGCCGCTTGAAGTAGCTCGCTTGCATGCATTAGAAACCGGTACCAAGCTAGATTACATTCAGAGCACAATCGAAGACCACGCAGAAGAAAACCCACAAACTTACGATGTGGTGACTTGTATGGAAATGTTAGAGCATGTGCCTGACCCACAATCGGTGATTAACGCATGTTCAAAGTTAGTGAAACCTGGCGGCCACGTATTCTTTTCTACCTTGAACCGGAATTTCAAATCTTACTTGTTTGCAATTGTTGGTGCGGAGAAGCTATTAAAGATCGTTCCAAAGGGCACTCATGAGCACGAGAAGTTCATTCGCCCTGCTGAACTTATCAAGATGATTGATAACACACCGCTGCAAGAACTAGGGATTACAGGGCTGCACTACAACCCATTAACGGACACTTACCGTTTAGGGATAAATGTGGACGTTAACTACATCGTTCACACCCAAAATTTCGCCTAAAAAATATCGACACCCCAACCGTAAAATTATTTAGCAAATAGGCTCACGAAAAAGGTTGCAATTAACATAAGTTTGCGACTTTTTTCAGTCTAAATTTCGTGCGCTAGCTTCCATTTTGACCACCTCGATTTAAATTTAATCGTCTAAAATCCGTCGCCTATTTTGCTCAAAGATCAAGGGATTTTTTTTTATGGGCGAGCAAAAATAAAGCATCATGAAAAACCGAATTTTATACAATCAAGTCGCATCTAACTTCATCAGTTAGTGGTTACTTACAGTTTTTTTTCAATCCACCACTTATCCACAAGCACTCCCATTTCTTTACCTTGAAAAATATCGGATGTAGCACTATCTTGTAACCCAACAAACAAATGACCCCTATATGTTGTGTTTGAACTACAATGTATGGGTAGACCAAGATCACAAGGCCGGAACGTAATTTACAAAAATTACACAGAAACACACAAAAACACGGCCTTGTTCAGTTTTGTTAGGGAAATTAAGCAGAATGAACCAACAACTTACTGTTACCAAGCGTAACGGGCGCAAAGAAACTATCGATCTAGAGAAGATCCATCGCGTGATCACATGGGCAGCTGAAGGCTTGCACAATGTTTCTGTATCACAAGTAGAATTGAAAGCTCACATTCAGTTTTACAATGGCATCACCACAACTGACATTCATGAAACAATCATCAAGTCAGCAGCGGATTTAATCTCTGAAGAGACTCCTGATTATCAATATCTAGCAGCACGCCTGTCAGTATTCCACCTACGTAAAAAAGCATACGGTGAATACGAGCCGCCTGCGCTTTATGACCACGTGGCAAAACTGGTTGATATGGGTAAGTACGATAAACACCTAATGGAAGACTACACGAAAGCTGAGTTCGACGAGCTTGACGAGTATATCGACCACAAACGTGACTTAGACTTTTCTTATGCAGCGGTTAAGCAGCTTGAAGGTAAATACTTCGTGCAAAACCGCGTAACAAAAGAAATCTACGAGAGTGCTCAGTTCCTTTACATCCTAGTTGCTGCGTGTCTATTCGCTAAATACCCGAAATCGACTCGTCTTGACTACATCAAACGTTTCTACGACGCATCGTCTACGTTTAAGATTTCTCTACCTACACCGATCATGTCTGGTGTACGTACACCTACTCGTCAATTCAGTTCTTGTGTACTGATCGAATGTGGTGACAGCCTAGATTCAATCAACGCAACAGCAAGCTCAATTGTTCGTTACGTGTCGCAACGTGCTGGTATTGGTATTAACGCAGGTCGTATTCGTGCGATTGGTTCTGAGATCCGCAATGGTGAAGCGTTCCACACTGGCTGTATCCCTTTCTACAAGTACTTCCAAACAGCAGTGAAATGTTGTTCTCAAGGTGGTGTTCGTGGTGGTGCAGCAACTGTGTTCTACCCACTATGGCACGGTGAAGTTCAGTCTCTATTAGTACTGAAAAACAACCGCGGTGTTGAAGAGAATCGTGTTCGTCATATGGACTACGGTGTGCAGCTGAACAAGCTTATGTACTCTCGACTTGTGCAAGGTGGCAACATCAGTCTGTTCTCTCCGTCAGACGTACCTGGCCTTTACGATGCGTTCTTCGAAAATCAAGACCGTTTTGAAGAGCTATACGTTAAGTATGAAAACGATCCTTCAGTAAAACGCGAAACAGTCAAAGCCGTTGAGCTATTCTCTCTGCTAATGCAAGAGCGTGCTTCTACTGGTCGTATCTACATTCAGAACGTTGACCACTGTAATACACACAGCCCGTTTGATTCTGAGGTAGCACCAGTTCGTCAATCGAACCTATGTTTAGAAATCGCGCTACCAACTAAGCCGCTTTCTAACGTAGAAGATAACGAAGGCGAAATTGCATTATGTACGCTTTCAGCATTCAACCTTGGTGCAATCAACGAGCTTGATGACCTAGCAGAGCTTTCTGAATTGGTTGTTCGTGCCCTAGATGCGCTCCTTGACTACCAAGACTACCCGCTTCCAGCTGCATACAAGTCAACAATGAACCGCCGTACTTTAGGTGTGGGTGTAATCAACTACGCATACTACCTAGCTAAAAATGGTGTTAAGTACTCTGACGGCAGTGCAAATGGCCTGACTCACCGCACATTTGAAGCAATTCAATACCACTTGCTAAAAGCATCTGTTGACTTAGCGAAAGAGCAAGGTCGTTGCCCATCTTTCCACGAGACCAACTACGCGAAAGGCCTACTGCCAATCGATACTTACAAAAAAGATATCGACTTAGTATGTGAAGAGCCATTGCACTACGATTGGGATTATCTACGTGAAGAGATCATGGAGCACGGTCTGCGTAACTCTACGCTAACAGCACTTATGCCTTCTGAGACATCGTCTCAAATCTCGAACGCAACTAACGGTATCGAGCCACCACGTGGCTATGTCTCAGTGAAAGCATCGAAAGATGGCATCCTGAAGCAAGTAGTTCCTGATTTCCTAAATCTTAAAGAGAACTACGAGCTGCTTTGGAACATTGGTTCTAACGATGGTTACCTGCACCTAGTAGGTATCATGCAAAAATTCGTTGACCAAGCTATCTCTGCAAACACTAACTATGATCCAAGTATTTACGGCAGCGGTAAAGTACCAATGAAGCAACTGCTTCAAGACCTACTAACAGCGTACAAGTACGGTGTTAAGACGCTTTACTACCATAACACTCGTGATGGTGCTAAAGACGACCAAGGCGATGCAGTTCAAGTGCCGGAAGAAGATTGTGAAGGCGGCGGTTGTAAGATATAAACTGCAATAAACATTAAGACCCCAGAGAAGTTATCTTCTCTGGGTTTAAAGCATTAACAGGGTCCGTTTTATTACGGATCTTTAAAGGATTTGAGGCATTTATGGCTTACAGTACTTTTTCTCAGAAAAAAAATGATCAACTAAAAGAACCAATGTTCTTAGGTCAGTCGGTAAACGTTGCACGTTATGACCAACAAAAATTCGAGATCTTCGAAAAGCTTATCGAGAAGCAGCTTTCTTTCTTCTGGCGTCCAGAAGAAGTAGACGTGTCTAGCGACCGTATCGACTACAACAAGCTACCTGAGCATGAAAAGCACATCTTCATCTCTAACTTGAAGTACCAAACGCTTCTAGATTCTATCCAAGGCCGCAGCCCTAACGTTGCCCTGCTTCCATTGGTATCTCTACCAGAAGTGGAAACTTGGATTGAAACTTGGTCTTTCTCTGAAACGATTCACTCTCGTTCTTACACGCACATCATCCGTAACATCGTGAATGATCCAGGCGTAGTATTCGACGACATCGTTGAAAACGAAGAGATTCTGAAGCGTGCGAAAGACATCGCGTTTTACTACGACAATTTGATCAAGCTAACGGCAGACTACCATCGCTACGGCGAAGGCAACCACAGCATCAACGGCGAAGACGTTAAGATTTCACTTCATGACCTGAAGAAGAAACTTTACCTATGCCTAATGTCTGTAAACGCACTAGAAGCAATCCGTTTCTACGTGAGCTTTGCATGTTCATTTGCATTCGCTGAGCGTGAGCTAATGGAAGGTAACGCTAAAATCATCAAGCTAATCGCTCGTGATGAAGCGCTTCACCTAACTGGTACTCAGCACATGATCAACTTGCTACGTAACGGTCAAGACGACTTCGCATTCATGCAAATCGCTGAAGAGTGCAAGCAAGAGTGTTTTGACCTATTCAAGGAAGCAGCCGAGCAAGAGAAAGAGTGGGCAGAATACCTATTCAAAGATGGCTCTATGATAGGTCTAAACAAAGACATTCTTTGCCAATACGTTGAATACATTACCAACATCCGTATGCAAGCGGTTGGCTTAGGTACTGCTTACCCAGAAGCAACGTCGAACCCAATCCCATGGATCAACGCATGGTTATCTTCAGATAACGTACAAGTTGCTCCACAAGAAGCTGAAATCAGTTCTTACCTAGTTGGTCAAATCGACAATGAAGTAAAAGCTGACGACTTTGAAGGATTTGAGCTGTAATGCCAACAATCAAAATCAACAAGCTGACTTCGATTGAATCTAACCCTTCAAACACTCTGTTGGAAACAATGGAACAAGCTGGGTTAGAGCCAGAATACAACTGCCGAGATGGTCACTGTGGCGCTTGCCGCTGCACGTTGGATTCTGGTGAGGTCGAGTACGTTGGTTTTGCTATGGCTTACACGCAAGGTAATGAAATATTGCCTTGTATCTGTAAAGCAAAGACTGAGCTATCGCTGAGTAACGTTATTCATAGAAACAAGCAAAAACGCGCATAAGCCAACTTGCTTTAGGTCGCTTTGTTCGGATATCGTCAATAAGAATTTAAAAGGGTCCGCTTCCTTAGGAATGCGGACCCTTTTCTATTTATGTCTTTAGGTATCTTTAGACGACTCGTCTATCACTCAACCAAAGTCTTCCTGTTGATTTGTGCCATACAAGACCCAACGTTTACTGCTGAGTCAGGTTAAGAGTCACAGAGCCAATATAACAAGCGCTTCGGCACTCTCCACAGCCGTTACACTTATCTTTGTCCACCGTAGGTAACTCTCCTACTTCGATGTGTATCGCACCTGCTGAACACGCAGTTTGGCATGCTGAACAATCCATTTGCATGTAATTGTTACAGCTATCAGCAAAGCTCGGCTTGAGGTCGATATAAGGCGTGATCGTTGGATGAAGTGCGCCAGTCGGACACACTTCACTGCATTTGTTACACATAGAACAACTGTTGTAATCCAAATTCAGCAGCGCACTGCCTTCTAGCATCTCAATAACGCTATTTGGACACGCTTGTTCACACAGCCCACAACCGTCGCAAAGACGCTCAAACAACACCTCATCGACTGCTCTTGGCGGCCTTGCGTGCAAGCGCTGTGATACCTCTTCATAATTCGCGGCTGCTTTAACTGGTTTAGAAAGTCGAGTTAAGAAACCGCGCCTATTTGAGTTTATTTGTTCAGACATTAGTCGACATATAACTTTTTAGTAGCAACATTTAAATTATATTCAGATGTTAATTTCTTAAGCCAATTTATTACATCACTTGATAGCTTCTTATAAAATGATAAATCTGATGATGTATTTAATTTATCTAAATAAGTAGAAGACCAAGGTAATAAGTGACACTCCAGCAATTCACGGGCTGAATCGATATTATTTTTTTCTAACAAATACGTATGGGCGAATAACATTAAACCAAATTGATCTTCTGGCTCTCTTAACCCCGTGTCTAATTCAATCTGATTCAATTCTAAAAACTGGCGATACTCAACCGTAGAAGCGCCGAACACAACGCGGTCTTTATCTAGGTACACAGAACCCCAAGGCGGAGCTGGCATGTCTCCAACGCCTTCAAACAGGCGGCTGAACTCTGCTGCGAGCGCATCTTCGTCTTTGCCTCTCAATGCCTGTAAGCATTCTTCAGAGAGCACTTCGCTCTCAACCAAAGCTTCAACAATGGTGACCAACTGTTCTTTACTTGTCGCTTGATAAAATAGCGAACCCAATAATTTATGCGTATCGATAATCATTATTATTTATACCGTTATAGGTTTAAAGATAATTATATAAACAAGGCGATTTAATTCTTTGATCTATTTTATACATTCGATTAATAAGATTTAAATTTCGCTCTTATTTGATGCCAGTCAATCAACAATCCGAAATAAAAACATAAATAACAAACTACCTATAAAGTGCTAGTCATCAATAGCAAAAGGCATCTTAGAATGACGAATAAAAAAGAATCTGGGGTAATGAATCTTACTCGAAGAGGCTTCATGAAAGCTTCTTCTGCAGTAGGTAGTGCAGCCGCACTTGCGAGCGGTATCGCTTTACCTTTCAAATCCAAACCAGTAGCGGCTGCGGTTGCTGAGAATGTGGATGAGAAAATCGTATGGAGTGCATGCACAGTAAACTGTGGCTCTCGCTGCCCGTTACGTATGCATGTACAAAACGGTGAGATCAAATACGTAGAAACAGACAACACAGGTACTGACGAATACGGTCATCACCAAGTTCGTGCGTGTCTACGTGGTCGCTCGATGCGCCGCCGTGTTTACAACCCAGATCGCCTAAAATACCCAATGAAACGTGTAGGTAAACGTGGTGAAGGTAAGTTTAAGCGTATTAGCTGGGAAGAGGCTTATGATGAAGTCGCCGGCACCATGCAACGCCTTATCAAAGACTACGGTAACGACACTATCTACCTAAACTACGGTACAGGTACGCTTGGCGGTACGGTTACTAAATCTTGGCCACCAGCTCAAACGCTGATTGCTCGTCTAATGAACCTGAGTGGTGGTTACCTAAACCATTACGGTGACTACTCAACAGCGCAAATCACGAAAGGCTTGAGCTACACCTACGGTGGTTGGGCGAACAACAACTCTTTCTCTGACCTAGAGAACACCAAGCTTAATATCCAATTTGGTAACAACCCTGCCGAGACACGTATGTCTGGCGGCGGTCTGATCCACCACTACGTAGAAAGCAAAAACAAATCGAACGCAAGAACGATCATCATCGACCCTCGCTACACCGATACTGCCGGTGGTCGTGAAGATCAATGGATTCCAATTCGTCCTTCTACGGATGCGGCATTGGTAGCGGGTCTTGCACACGTGATGATCACGGAAGACCTTGTCGACCAACCGTTCCTAGACAAATACTGCGTCGGTTATGACGAAAAAACTCTGCCTGCATCAGCGCCTAAAAACAGCGACTACAAATCTTACATCCTAGGTTTAGGTGAAGATGGCGTAGAGAAAACACCAGAGTGGGCTTCTAAGATCACCGGTATTCCCGTTGATACTATCGTCAAGCTTGGCCGTGAAATGGGCACAGCAAAACCGTGCGCAATCCACCAAGGCTGGGGCCTGCAACGTACTGCGAACGGTGAGCTAGCGTGTCGTGCAATCGCGATGCTGTCACTGCTCACTGGTTCTGTGGGTGTATCAGGCGGTTCAACAGGTGCTCGTGAAAGCGACATCAACATTCCATTTGTGCGCTTCCCTACTGTGCCAAACCCAGTTGAAACGTCTATTTCAATGTTCATGTGGACAGACGCTATTTACCGTCACCATGAAATGACCGACATCACTGATGGTGTTCGCGGTGCAGAGCGCCTTAAGAACCCAATCAAGATGATCTGGAACTACGCAGGTAACTGCATCATCAACCAACACTCAGACATCAACAAAACTCACGCGATTCTTCAAGATGAGAGTGCGTGTGAAATGATTGTTGTGATTGATAACCATATGACGTCTTCAGCGAAATACGCCGACATCATCCTGCCTGACTTAACAACATCAGAGCAAGACGACTGGTGTATGGATGGTAAAGCATCGAACATGCCTTACTTCATCTATGCACAGAAAGCGATTGAGCCTCAGTTCGAAGCGAAATCTATCTACGAGATGTGTACTCAGCTTGCTAAGCGCATGGGCGTAGAAAAAGAGTTCACCGAAGGCCGTACTCAAGAGCAATGGATTGAGCACCTTTACGCTGAAACTCGTAAGAATGATCCAACACTGCCAACCTTCGAAGAGATGAAAGAGCTGGGTATCTACAAACGTAGCTACGACCACCACTACATCGCTTACGAAGACTTCCGTAAAGATCCAGAAGCGAACCCACTGACCACACCAAGTGGCAAGATTGAGATCTACTCAGAGCAACTGGCTGATATCGCGAAGACTTGGAAGCTGAAAGAAGACGAAGTGATTCACCCACTTCCGATTTACGCGGACTCTTTTGAAGGTCATAACGATCCACTAGCAGAGAAGTACCCACTTCAGCTAACCGGTTTCCACTACAAGGCTCGTACTCACTCAACTTACGGCAACGTTGCAGAAATCAAAGCAGCAGCACCGCAAGAGTTGTGGATCAACCCGATCGATGCAAAAGAACGTGGTATTGAAAGCGGCGACATGGTGAGTATTTTCAACGACCGTGGCGAAGTACACATTCCAGCGAAAGTGACACCTAGGATTCTTCCTAGAGTTGTCGCACTAGGCGAAGGTGCATGGTACGCACCAGATGGTCAGAAGATCGACCATACAGGCTCTATCAACGTGCTGACGACTCAGCGCCCGAGCCCACTTGCTAAGGGTAACCCTCAGCATACAAACCTAGTTCAAATCAAAGCGCTAAAGAAAGCATAAGGTAGGTTGGAATGAAACAATACGGCTTTTACATTGATTCAAGTAAATGCACGGGTTGTAAAACCTGTCAGCTTGCTTGTAAAGATTATAACGATCTAGACATCAAAACGAACTACCGTCGCGTATACGAATATGCCGGTGGTGGCTTCACTCAAGATGGCGATACCTGGGTTCAGAAAGATGTCTTTTCTTACTACCTTTCTATCGCTTGTAACCACTGTACTAACCCAGCGTGTGTGAAAGTGTGTCCTTCGGGCGCGATGCACAAACGTGATGAAGACGGTTTGGTTGTGGTTGATGAGAGCGTATGTAT
Source organism: Vibrio sp. 5S239 (assembly GCF_041439575.1). Taxonomy (NCBI): domain Bacteria; kingdom Pseudomonadati; phylum Pseudomonadota; class Gammaproteobacteria; order Vibrionales; family Vibrionaceae; genus Vibrio; species Vibrio sp. 5S239. The sequence goes on from NZ_JBGOOM010000002.1 coordinate 332,864, forward strand.
TGGTTGTCAGCACTGTAGCAATGCGTGCCCTTACGGCGCACCACAATACAATGCTAAGAAAGGTCACATGACCAAATGCGATGGTTGTTACCAACGTGTTTCTGAAGGCAAACAGCCTATCTGTGTTGAGTCTTGCCCACTTCGTGCATTGGAGTTTGGTGAAATCAATACACTTCGCGAAAAGTACGGCTCCGGTGCGGATGTGGCGCCATTGCCATCTTCAACAGAAACGCTACCGAACATCGTGATTAAGCTGAACAAAAACGCGAAGCCGACTGGCGATACCAGTGGTCACCTAGCAAACCCGAAGGAGGTGTAAGATGATTTTTCATGAGTGGTCTTTAATCTTCTTTACTGTGCTGGCGCAAACTGCGGTTGGTGGTTACTTACTGATTGGCGCACGTGCACTGGTACTTGGTCATGACGAAGAGAAGCTGAACAGCTACGAGGTTCCAATGTTCATTCTATGGGCACTAATGGGGCTTGGCTTCATGTTCTCGACAACGCACCTTGGTTCTCCACTGCGCGCGTTTAATGCCTTTAACCAACTAGGCTCTGCTTGGTTGTCTAACGAAGTGTTCTTCGGTGCAGCATTCTTCGCTGTCGGTGGCCTGCAATGGCTATTGTCTGTGCTTAAGAAAGGTGGCGTAGCTATCCAGAAAGCACTGATGGTTGGCGCGATGGTGTTGGGTGTTATCTTCATGTACGCGATGATTAACGTATACATGATCAATACAGTACCAACGTGGGACAATATCTACACACCATTGAGCTTCATCATGACGATGGTTGTGGGCGGCTTGCTGCTGTCTCAGTTTGTGATTGTATTGGCAAACGACAGCCGCTTTACGGTTGACCGTAACATCACCATGCTGGCTGTTATCGCTGTTGCTATCAGCTTGCTTGTGACAGTAGGCAAACTGAACCTAATCGGTGACATCCAAACTTCAGCAGCAAAAGCATCTGAGTTGGTTGACGGTTTAGGCAGCTATGTGATTCTTCAAGTTGCATTACTGATGGCAAGCTTGTTGATTTGGATTCTACCTATGCTGAACAAAGCAAAAGTGAATCCAGTTAACCTTGGCTTAGCACTAGTATTGTTCTTGGCTTCAGAGTTAATCGGCCGTGGTTTGTTCTACAGCCTACATATGACAAGCGGTTTGTAATCGAGTTCTTACAGACATGAGTTGCGTGTAAACATCGCTGCTTGTTTGGTTATCTAGAAGGCTAGATAACCAAAAGGCCCAACACCTATTTAGATGTTGGGCCTTTTTATTGCGTTTTTTCTAGCGTTTTCAGTACAGACTTAGCGAGTTCGCTTACATAGCTACTTAATGATAGCCGCTGGAATAAACATGTCTTTCAATCGCTTAACCGAAGAATAAGTACCAAACATCGGTTTGTTGTCTAAATGCCTTCTCAGCATATCGGCGGCGACTGTCTTAATCACGTTGCGTTGGTCTTCTCGCGAGTACTGACGATAAAACTCAAGTACCTGCCCCCACTCGCCTACTTCAGTCGACAATGCAACGCTGAATGTGTTGCCTTCCAACTTACCCGTCACCAAAGCCAATTCAGTTCCGCATTTATCTCTTGTTGCTCCGGCCAGAGCAAAGGTTGCGGCCAATGGATCGCTCTTTTCAAGTTCGCTCTCTTTGGGCTCAGCCATCACCCACGAATGTCCGAAGCAATCTTCGACCTGCTCATTCAATTGCAGCCACGCTGACAGTGAACCTTTGGTCGACACTTCAGACACAGATAACGTCTTCTTTTTTTCCGCCATGATGTGTCCAATATGGTCAATCATCGGCTCATCGACACTCACGACATTACTCTCTAGCAGCTTGTAAACCATTTGCAGAAGCTTAACGCGAGTTTCTAAGTCTGCCTTAGGGCCAAACAGTTTAACCTCAATGAATGGCAGATAAGAGCGATAACCCAACTCATAACCTTCTGGCAGCTTTAATTGGTCCAAAACATCAGAGATGCCCGATTCAGATAAGCCAAACGTAAACAAACGGCTGCATTCTGAAGCAACCACTTGAGGATACGTACGCGACAAGTCCGGCAGAATTTCAAAGGTCACCATGCGCTTGAATTCACTTGGCACACCCGGCGTGAAATAGAACGTCGCATCGTTAATCTTCAGCTTAAAGCCACACGCAGTGCCAACTGGGTTATCGACAACCTGAGCGCTTGCTGGCAACAAGGCTTGTTTAAGGTTGCTGTCAGGCATCGGCATACCGCGTCCTGAGAACATTTTTTCCATACGAGTCAACCACTCAGGGAACATAATTAAGTCCTGCTCGGAAGCAGTTGCAGCAGCGGCGGCGCTCATGTCGTCGGTTGTCGGCCCTAAACCACCATTAACGATAACCACATCATAGTTAAAGCTCAGCATCAGCAGTTCTTCAACCAGAGCATTCATTTGGTCACCCACAGTGGAACGTTTAGCAAGAGCAAAACTGTGCTGATAAAACTCAGCAGACATCCAGGCCGCGTTTGTGTCGACAATGTCTCCATGAAGAACTTCTTCACCTGTACTTAACATTGCGATTTTCGTCATATTACTTCCCTTGTTGTCATAAAAAGACACTGTATTATTTACAAACTAGTCTATGGTTGAATTTGATACATTTCACCTTTCATAAGTATTGACCATGTCTGAACTAAGATTCTTATGAGAAAAGTAATAAAGTATTAGTTCCCTAAATCAGGCATTTAATAGATAATTGTGACTCTGATCAATTTTTAACTTCTCGTGGAGACCCTTGTGTCCAAATCGCCGTCACTAGCAAAGGTTACAGCTGTATTATCAATGTTAATGTCAGTTAACTCGGCTGCAAGCCAATATGACTTCGAACAGCCAATCAACCTTTCTTACTCGGATGAATGTGCTCAAGATTACTGTGTTAGTGAAAGCTTGTACACCTACAAGCCAAGTAAGAATTATGCATTAAACGAGTCAAGCGATCAGTACGATTTAACGATCGACAAGCAACCACTTTATCTGACTGTCAGCGATGGTAAAGATTGGGATTACCTTATGGGTCAAACCTACACTATTCTTGGTTTGAGTGTCGCAACCGTTGGCCTAATGACCCTATTACCTGAAAGTATTACTAAGTGGGACGATGACCAACGCGATATTAGTGCACTAGGTCAGAAGTGGAAGGATAATGTTTCTGCTGGTCCAGTATGGGACCGTGATGAACACTTCTTAAATTATGTAATGCACCCTTATTTTGGTGGTGTTTACTACACTGCAGCTCGACACGCGGGGTACGATGAGTTTGAGTCTTTCCTATACTCTTGGACTATGTCGACATTCTTCTGGGAATACGGTGTAGAAGCGTTTGCTGAAGTACCTTCATGGCAAGATCTCTTCATCACACCATTCTTTGGTGCGGTTGTTGGTGAAATGATGTTAGAAGCAGAACAAAACATCGTTGCTTCAGGTGGTGAAGTGATGGGTTCTCAAACCATGGGTGATGTGTCTCTATTTTTCCTAAACCCTGTTGGCCATATCCATTACTGGGTAAGTGACGCTTGGGGCGGTGACGCAGAAGTTAACCTGAATACTAACCCTTGGTGGGACAACCAAGATGCCGCTAAATTCGCTTACGATGCTGGCGCACCATACGACTCACAGTTTGTTGGTATGAACTTCAAGGTAACGTTTTGAACCAGTATCCGTGTTACTTGCTAAGCCGTTTACTCAGTTGCTTGCTAAGATTCTGAATCACAAATAACAGTGACAACTCTTTTACAAAGCGGCTCTTTAGCCGCTTTTTTGTGCCCTAGCCTTCATTCTCTTTTTTTGTATCGCAGCTTAGTTTCAAAAATTGACACAGGTCAAACATTGTTCGATGTAACCTTCTACACTGAAATTAAAGAACTTTATCGCGTGATATCAAACATTTAATTGGCAAAGAATAATTGAAACTTTGGGGGCTGATATGAACAGTACATTTATCGTAAACTTTATCGGAAAAGCATCACCAGCAACAATCAAGCAACTTGCTGCGGTTACTCACGAAAACGACGGAAAATGGCTCATCAGTAAAGTGAATTTTATTGAAGACCAAGTCGCGGGTGTACTCAAGGTTGAACTTCCAGCCATCAACGAATCGATTGTTAAAGAAGCCTTCAGCGCTAATCCGGATCTCATCGTGCAATTTGTCGATTCAGACCATGCACACAATGTCCAAGACACGATACACCACCTTAGACTCGACTCGAACGACAGAGCAGGTATCGTCAACGAAGTAACCCATGTCTTGGATAGACAAGGAATCAGCATTCTAGATATGGACTGCCACCGAGTCTTTATCGCTGGTGGCGGCGGTGTGAGCTCAAGCCTGTTTACTTCCAAGATAGCGGTTAAGCTGCCAATCGAAGTTCAGATCGAAGACGTAGTGAATGAGCTAGAAACGCTTAGCGAAGATACTCGAGTGATAATTGAAGGTTAACTGGTAGTCGCTCTCAATTTTATATTCTGTTTTCTGATTAACGGACACCTAAAAACAAAATAGAGCTGCTCATTGGCTGCTCTATTTGTTGTTCTGAGTCTAAGGATCGTTATTTAACCGACCATTGTGACAATGAACGTTTGAAGTCTTCATAGCCAAACTCATTCAGCTTTTGAACTTCTCCGTTGCTACGCTCGCAATAGATCGATGGCATCTTCAGGCCATTGAACCAGTTCAGTTTCACCATGGTGTAGCCCGCACTGTCCAACAGGTGAAGTTTTTGGCCAATCTTAAGTGGCTCATAAAAGCTCGTTTCGCAGAACTGATCGCCCGCCAGACATGAACATGAACCAATCACATAGTCGTGACTGCCTGTTTCTGAGGCTTCTAGCACCGATGCTGGTTCATTGTAAATAAGCGTATCAAGGCGGTGTGCCTCAGTCGCTGAATCCACAATCGCTGTTTTCTTCACGTTCTCAACGATATCAACCACTGTCACAACTAGGTCGGTTGTTTTAGTGATGATCGCTTCACCCGGCTCGAGGTACATCTGCACACCGTGTTTTTCAGAGAAGGCTTTCAGCGCAAGACCCAGTTTTTCGATGTCATAGCCCGGCCATGTGAAGAACACACCTCCGCCCATGCTCACCCAGTCCAACTTATCTAAGTGCTCACCAAACTGTTCGGAGATTGAATCAAGTAGGCCGATAAATGCATCAGCATCTTTGTTCTCACAGTTCATGTGGAACATCACACCATCAATCTCATCGAAGGTCTCTGGCTTGATATGGTCAGCTTGTACGCCCAAACGCGAGAATTGGCGCGCTGGGTTTGCCAAATCTTGTCCTGCGTAGCTCACACCCGGATTTAAACGTAAACCCAGTGAAGCTTTACCTTCAACAATATGACGGTAAGCAGCAAGCTGGCTTTGAGAGTTGAAAATCATCTTGTCGCAGATGTCAGCTACTTCTCTCACGTCATCTTCGCTGTAACCGACACTGTAAGCGTGCGTCTCACCACCAAAGGTTTCGTGGCCAAGCTTCACTTCGTATGGGCCAGAGCTTGTCGTGCCATCTAGGTAAGGCTTGATGATGTCAAACACACCCCATGTAGAGAAGCACTTCAGTGCCAATACCAGCTTCACACCTGAAATCTCTTTCAGCTGCTTAGCTTTCTCTAGATTCGCAATCAACTTGTCTTCGTTGATCATGAAATAAGGCGTTTTTAGTTCGTTGTTTTGCATGTTAATACCTTGCGGCCCTCGAGTTCACGAAGGCACATGAGAATCGAACAAAGCCGACGCAAGAGCGTTGGATGTAATTCGCAAAACTTTGCCCTTATCGCGAGGACAACGCGATGAGGGCAAAGAGCAACAAATTACTTCAAAGTATGGATTAGAGGTAGACCAGGTGTAGGCTCTAGCTCTTGAACGTGCCAGTCTAGACCGATTTCAGGCATCGTTGCTAGGAACGGGTCTGGGTTTAGCTGTTCCATGTTGAACACGCCTTTATCAGCCCATTCGCCGCGGAAGAACTGAAGTGCAGCGGTAATCGCTGGAACACCTGTTGTGTAAGAGATAGCTTGGTGCTCTACGTCTTCGTAAGCCACTTCGTGGTCCGCGTTATTGTAGATGAACACGCTGCGCTCTTTACCGTCTTTCTTACCTTGAACCCAAGTACCGATACACGTTAAACCTGTGTAACCCGGAGCTAGAGATGTTGGATCCGGTAGTAGTGCTTTAAGAACATGTAGAGGCTGAACCACAGTGCCATCGTGCAGTGTTAGCGGATCTGGGCTAAGAAGGCCGATATCACGCATGCAGTTGAAGTAGTTCAGGTAAGCATCGCCGAAGCCCATCCAGAATTCGATACGCTTAGCTGGGATGAACTCTTTCATTGAACGTACTTCATCGTGTGCCATTGAGTACACCTTGTGAGAGCCACAGTTAGGGAATTCAAACTCAAGCATACGAGAGTGGCAAGGTACTTGTTTCCACTCTTCATTTTCCCAGTAGAAAGAATCGCCTTGGATCTCAAGCATGTTGGTTTCTGGGTCAAAGTTTGTCGCAAACTTCTTACCGTGGTCGCCTGCGTTTACGTCCATTACATCGATCGTATCGATCTCATCGAACAAGTGCTTAACCGCGTGCGCTGCAAATACAGAAACCACACCAGGATCGAAACCCGCGCCAAGAATACCTGTGATGCCCGCTTCTGCGAACTTCTCACGGTAGCCCCACTGCCAATCGTAAGCTTGTGGTACTTGTTGGCCTTCAGAACATAGGTCAACCGCTACCGATGTATCTAGGTAAGATACTTTTGCTTGGTAACACGCTTCCATGATCGCCATATTTACCCAAGGAGGACCAGCGTTGATTACTAGGTCTGGTTTCACTTCGTTAATCAGAGCAACAAGTTCATCAACATCGTCAGCATTTACTGCGCGAGCTTCTAGTTTTTTAGTTGAATCTTTAAGGTTGTTTTTGCCCTTGATAGATTCGATGATTTTTTCACACTTCGCGATTGTGCGAGAAGCGATTGTGATATCACCCAGTACTTCGTTATTTTGTGCTGCTTTATGTGCAACAACCCAACCAACGCCGCCTGCACCAATTTGTAGAATAGCCATAGTTTTAATTACCCTTGTTGTTCTGCTAGCTCAATAGCTAAAGTTTGAATTTTGTTAATTAGAGATTTGAAATCTGATGTCGTTAAGCACGGATTCAAGATAGTGAATTTCAGCGCGCTTTTACCGTCGACAACCGTTTCGCCAAGCACGGCAACGCCACGAGTCAGTGCTTCCAGTCTTAGCGTTTGATTCAGTTTGTCTAAATCTAGCTCATCGTTTGCTGACTGCTTATTGTTCGGCTTAGATCGGAACAGCACTGTTGATAGTGAAGGTTCCGCGAGTAGCTCTAAGTCAACTTGGTTTTGAATCAGGTCTGCCACTTCTAGCGTTTGCTCAAGAAGATGGTCGTACATACCGCCCAACTGCTTTGGCCCAACGCTTTGCATCGTCATGAAGACTTTCAATGCATCAAAACGCTTGGTCGTCGCGATAGACTTGTCGACTAAGTTCGGCAGCTCATCGTGTTCACGGTTTAGGTAATCTGCGTGATGCAGAAGGTACTTAAAGTTCGCTTTGTCTTTCAACAACACCGCGCCGCAACTGATTGTTTGGTAGAAAAGCTTATGGAAGTCGACACTCACAGAGTCTGCTTTCTCGATGCCTTTCAGACGAGCTTTATGGCTACTTAAGATAAGCGCACCACCGTAAGCACTGTCGACATGGAACCAAAGGCCTTGTTTGCTTGCGATGTCTGCAATCGCATCAAGGTCGTCGATAGCACCATGATCCGTCGTACCCGCCGTACCGACTACAGCAAAAGGAATTAGGCCTTGAGCTTTAAGTGCTTTGATTTCTGCGTCTAATAAATCCGGTTTGATGGTGCCATTAGCGTTTGTTTCAACACAGCACACCGCGCTCTCGCCTAAACCAAGCAATGAAGCGGATTTTTGAACCGTGAAGTGAGATTTGTTTGAGCACAAGATACGAAGCTTGCTCGCGTATTCTGGTAAGCCAAGCTTTTGGATAGAATGACCATTGTGCTTATCCGCAACCCAGTCTCTCGCAAGCAATAAACCCATTAGGTTACTTTGCGTACCGCCACTGGTGAAAACGCCGTCCGCTTGATCGCCAAGTTGGTATTTGTCACACATCCAATCCACCACACGCTGCTCAACATAAGTCGCCGCAGATGCTTGGTCCCATGAATCCATTGATTGGTTCAGGGCCGCGATAATTGATTCCGCAGCGACTGATGCCATAAGAGGAGGAGTGTGAAGGTGTGCAATACAGTCTGGGTGTTGTACGAAGATGGAGTTTGCAGCGACAAGGTCTGCAGTACTATCTACAACATCAACCAAAGCGTGTTGATTGTTATCTAGGTCGACAGCCTTGATAGCGGCCTCTAGCACTTTTGGTTCTAGACCTGAATATGGAGTTTCAACCTGCTCAAAAACGGCTTTCATCGCTTGGGTGGTTTGATTCATCACATTAGCAAATTCGTTGCTACCACCTAAACCTGTCTGGATGAAATGCCTGTTCCATTCTTGGTTTGCTTGTTCGGTTGAAGCTGGGTCTTGTTGCAAACCGCCACCCGCTGCGATGATCGCTTCTTCCATCACGCGCAATGCAAAGTCGATCTGCTCAAAAGAGATAATCATTGGCGGAAGGAAACGAATAACCGAACCATCACGCCCACCCTTCTCAACCATCAAGCCGCGCTCTAGTGCTGCTCGTTGAATCGCTAGAGTTAGTTCGCCGTCTGATTGTGGTTCGCCAAACTTGTTAAGCTCACCATTTGGTTGCTTGATCTCAGCGCCAAGCATCAAGCCTTTACCACGAACCTCAGCAATACAGCTCACACGCGATTGAATCTTCTCAAGCCCGTGACGTAAGTATTGGCCTGCGATGTTCGCGTGTTCAACCAAACCATCACGCTCGATGATTTCCAACGCCTTAGCGCCAGACACCATTGCTAATTGGTTACCACGGAATGTACCTGTGTGCTCACCCGCTTTCCATGTATCAATGCTCTTATCGAACACAAGTAGCGACATCGGCAGTCCACCACCGATCGCTTTAGACAAACATAGGATATCAGGGTTAACACCCGACTCTTCAAACGCAAATCTATGACCCGTTTTGCCCACACCACACTGAATTTCATCAAAAATCAGTAGGATGCCGTGTTCATCACAGATACGACGTAGGCCTTGCAACCAAGAAGCAGGAGCCGGAATCACACCGCCCTCTCCTTGCACAGGCTCTACGATCATCGCGGCTGGTTTCATGATGCCGGATTCGTCGTCATTCAACATGCGCTCGATGTAACGAATGCTCGCGTTGGCCCCCGCCTCACCACCAATGCCAAACGGGCAGCGGAGGTTGTATGGGAAAGGCATGAAATGTACGTCAGACATCAAACCGCTACGACGCTCTTTAGTGCCGAGGTTGCCCATCATGCCCATGGTGCCGTTCGTCATGCCGTGGTAAGCACCACGAAAAGCAAACATGGTGTTGCGACCTGTGGTTTGCTTAGCGAGCTTGATCGCCGCTTCCACAGCATCAGCACCCGATGGGCCACAGAATTGAAGAACCGAATTATTTGAAAAGTCTTGAGGAAGAAAAGCTTTAACTCGCTTGATAAACGTCTCTTTTGCTTGAGTCGTAATATCAAGAGTTTGGTATGGTAGACCAGAATCAAGTTGGTCTTTAAGTGCTTGGTTAATCTCTGGGTGGTTATAACCCAAAGAAAGTGTACCTGCACCGGCTAAGCAATCGAGAAAGATCTGGCCACGAGTATCTTCAACTAAAGCGCCACATGCTCGCTTAATAGCAATAGGCAGGCGTCTTGGGTAAGAACGAACATCCGACTCATGCTGTTCTTGCTCGAGCAAAATAGCGTCGGGGGTTAGATCGTAAGTTTCCTCTACGATAGGAACCATAGTTGAAAATGAATTTGCGATAGTATTAATATCGACTTCAAAGGCGGTAGTCATAAAAGTCCCCTTGAATGAGTTCATACTCATCTCACCAGACGCGATTTCACTATAACTCTCTGTTTATATTAGAGAGTTCATTATGAAGTAGGTGCGTTGTCTAGAAATGAGATATAGCTGTACGCTCGTATAAGTCAAATGACGAACACGAAATTAGGCCGTCTTAAGACAGCGATAAATTGTTAACGTAAGCTCAAGGTTCAGTAATGCTACTGTTTTGAAGAATTGGACATTTTTGCAGGATCGGACAGCTATGAAGCGCTAGTCCCTTTGGAAATGCAGAGCTGATTAGCAATGTTGTTTTTAGTGTGTTCAATGTTGGGTTTCCCATTAACATGGCGAATGGCGCCATAAGTATCCCGTCTATCAGCTTAAGGACTAGCCGATACCTACCCTACGTTATGTCCCAATCAGCAAGAATGGTCATTACGCGTATCCCCCAGAAGCCATCATGATTCGTTTTGAACATCATCCATTCCGAGATTAAGCGGGAAAGTAACATAAAGTGAAATGAACTATCAATAATTTTTAGTGATGGCTTCATAAATACAAGATTTGGTTGGGTGATTACTTTAAATATCGATATTTAAGTGTCAATTTTTTGAGGGTAACGAGAAATTAAAATAGCAGAAAACAAAAAAGCCTGAACATTTCTGTTCGGGCTTTCTAATTTGGAGCGATACATCGGGTTCGAACCGATGACCTCAACCTTGGCAAGGTTGC